>NZ_LZIZ01000228.1:0-40929 GCF_001666915.1 Mycobacterium sp. E3339
CACTCACGGCGGATTTTCGGCCGATTTGCCGCCCCCAGTGCACGTTCGGCGCGGGACCGCGAACGCTAGGCGGTCTGCGCGGACAGCTTCCGATACTCCAGGACGGTGTCGATGATCCCGTAGTCCTTGGCCTCTTCGGCGGTCAGGATCTTGTCCCGGTCGGTGTCCTTGCGGATCGTCGCGGCGTCCTTGCCCGTGTGGCGGGCCAGGGTCGTCTCCATCAGGGTGCGCATCCGCTCGATCTCGGCGGCCTGGATCTCCAGGTCGGAGAACTGGCCCTGGATCACGCCCTGCAGGGACGGCTGGTGGATCAGCACCCGGGCGTTGGGCAGCGCCATCCGCTTGCCGGGCGTCCCGGCGGCCAGCAACACCGCCGCGGCGGAGGCGGCCTGGCCGAGGCACACCGTCTGGATGTCGGCGCGCACGTACTGCATGGTGTCGTAAATCGCCATCAGCGAGGTGAATCCGCCGCCGGGCGAGTTGATGTACATGGTGATGTCGCGGTCGGGGTCCAGGGACTCCAACACCAGCAGCTGCGCCATGATGTCGTTCGCCGAGGCGTCGTCGACCTGGACGCCGAGGAAGATGATGCGCTCCTCGAACAGCTTGTTGTACGGGTTGGACTCCTTGACGCCGAAGCTGGAGTGCTCGATGAACGACGGCAGGATGTACCGCGCCTGGGGCTGAATTTCGTTATTCACTGGGCTTCTCCATTGGTGATGCTTGCGGCGCGGGTGATGATGTGGTCGACGAACCCGTATTCCAGGGCCTCCTGCGCGGTGAACCAGCGGTCGCGGTCGGAGTCCGCCTCGATGCGCTCGATCGACTGGCCGGTGAATTCGGCGTTGAGGCGGAACATCTCTTTTTTGATGACGTGGAACTGCTCGGCCTGGATCGCGATGTCGGCCGCGCTACCGGTCACCCCGCCCAGCGGCTGGTGCATCAGGATGCGCGCGTGCGGCAGCGCGTAACGCTTGCCCTTGGTGCCGGCCGCGAGGAGGAACTCGCCCATCGAGGCGGCCATCCCCATCGCGTAGGTGGCGATGTCGCAGGGCGCCAGCACCATGGTGTCGTAGATCGCCATGCCGGCGCTGATCGATCCGCCCGGGGAGTTGATGTACAGCGAGATGTCCTTGTCGGCGTCCTCCGCGGCGAGCAGCAGGATCTGCGCGCACAGCCGGTTGGCGACCTCGTCGTTCACCTCCGAGCCCAGGAAGATGATGCGCTCGGAGAGCAAGCGCTCATAGACCGAGTCCGTGAGGTTGAGCCCCTGCGAGGGCGAACGCATGTCAGACACGACTGGGTTACCTGCTTTCTTTCAGTTCTTCTATGCACCGACCCTAACCAACCGGGCCCACTGTTTCGCGGCCACGCTCCCCCTCAATTGGGCGCTTTCGCTCACAGCGTCAAGACGGTCACTCGTCGTCGGAAGCCTCGGCCTCGTCGGCCTCGTCGGCCTCGTCGGCACGCTTGCCGAAGAACTCGCTGGTGTCGATGGTGTTCCCGTCGCTGTCGGTCACCGTCGCCGCCCGCACCACCTCGGCGATGGCCAGCCCGCGCCGCACGTCGGCGAACATCGCCGGCAGCTGGTTGTTCTCCTGCAGGTAACCCAGCAGCTGCTGCGGCTCGATGCCGTACTGGCGGGACGTCATCACCAGGCGTTCGGTCAGGTCGTCCTGGCCGACCTGGACCTGCAGCTCGTCGGCCAGCGCGTCCAGCAGCAGCTGCCGCTTGACGTCGGACTCCGCGGCGCTGCGCGTCTCGGTCTCGAACTCTTCGCGGGTCTTGCCCTGTCCGGCGAGCGCCTCGTCGAGCTTGGCGTCGTCGTGGTCGAGCCCGTGCAGCGCGCCGTGAATGGTGCTGTCGTACTGGGCCTGGACGATCGCCTCCGGCAGCGGCACGTCGACCTGCTCGAGGAGGGTGTCCAGCGCGGCGTTGCGGATCTCGTCGGCCTGCTGCGCCCGCTTGAGCCGCTCGACCTGGTCGCGCAGATTGGACCGCAGCTCGTCGATGGTGTCGAACTCGCTGGCCAGTTGGGCGAACTCGTCGTCGGGCTCGGGCAGCTCGCGTTGCTTGATCGACTTCACCGTGACGGTCACCTGAGCGTCTTGCCCGGCGTGTTCGCCGGCCGCCAGCTTCGCGGTGAACTCCCGGGACTCATCGACGGACAGGCCGACCAGGGCGTCGTCGAGTCCGGCGATGAGCCGGCCCGAGCCGACCTCGTGGGACAGCCCCTCCGCGGAGGCCCCCGGCACCTCTTCCCCGTCGATGGTGGCGGCCAAGTCGATCGAGACGAAGTCCCCGGTGGCAACGGGCCGGTCGACGCCGGTCAGGGTGCCGAACCGGGCGCGCAGCGACTCCAGCTCGGCGTCGACGTCCTCGTCGCTGACCTCGATCGGGTCCACCGAGATCTTCAGCGAGCTCAAATCCGGGAGCTCGATCTTGGGGCGCACGTCGACCTCGGCGGTGAACGCCAGCTCCTCCCCGTACTCCTTCTTGGTCACCTCGATCTCGGGCTGGCCGAGGGGCTGCACTTCCGACTCCACGACCGCCTGCCCGTACCGCGCGGGCAGCGCCTCGTTGACGACCTGGTCCAGCAGCGCCTCCCGGCCGAACCGCGCCTCCAGCAACTTCGCCGGCGCCTTGCCGGGGCGGAAGCCGGGCAGGCGCACCTGCTTGGCCAGCTCCTGGTAGGCGCGCTGGAAATCGGGCTCGAGTTCGGCGAACGGCACCTCCACGTTGATGCGTACCCGGGTGGGGCTCAGCTGCTCGACAGTGCTCTTCACGGACGTGCTCCTCGGTGGTCGTTCCTGGCGTTCGGTGGGCCGTATGCGTGCGGCGCGGGGTCGCGCTGGTCGGGGTGACAGGATTTGAACCTGCGGCCTTCCGCTCCCAAAGCGGATGCGCTACCAAGCTGCGCTACACCCCGCGCTGACCTCGATGATCCTAAGGCCCCGGGAGGCCGGGCCGGCCACAGGCTTCGCGGCGTCCTCGCCCGCCCTCACGGAGCGATCACAAGACCGCGTCGATTAGATTTGATCTTCGTCGACAGCTACAGTCACGCTCGACTAACACATGCGGGCGTAGCTCAATGGTAGAGCCCTAGTCTTCCAAACTAGCTACGCGGGTTCGATTCCCGTCGCCCGCTCGGGGTGAGGATCAACTCCCAGAGAAAGGCGCCATGAGCGACGTCAAAATCGATGGCTCATGCGCGTCGGCCTTCGTTGGAGTGCGCGACGCGTTCGAGCGCAATTTCACGCTGGGTGATGAAGTCGGGGCTGCCGTCGCGGTGTGGGTGGACGGGACCCTCGTCGTCAACCTCTGGGGCGGCTGGGCTGACGCCGCCCGCACCCGGCCCTGGCGGGAGAACACGCTGACCACGGTGTTGTCCGGCACCAAGGGCCTGTCGGCCACCTGCGTCCACCAACTGGCCGACCGCGGCGAGCTCGACCTGAACGCCCCGGTGGCCCGCTACTGGCCCGAGTTCGGGCAGGCCGGCAAACAGGACATCACGCTGGCCATGGTGATGAGCCACCGCTCCGGCGTGATCGGGCCCCGCACCCGGCTGCGCTGGGAAGACGTCGCCGACTGGGACTTCGTCTGCGCGCAGCTGGCCGCCGCCGAACCCTACTGGGAGCCGGGCACGGCCCAGGGCTATCACATGACCACCTTCGGCTTCATCCTCGGCGAGGTGTTCCGCCGGGTCACCGGCCGGACCATCGGCCAGTACCTGCGCACCGAGATCGCCGAGCCGCTCGGCGCCGACGTCCACATCGGGCTGTCGCTGGCCGACCAACGCCGCTGCGCCGACCGGGTCAACAAGCCGCACGCCCGCGACCTGCTGGCCGACGCGCAGGCCCCCGGCTACCCCGCCGGGCTGGCCGAGCACCCGAAGGCGGGGCTGTCGATCTCGATGGGGTTCGCCCCCGACGACGAGCTGGGCTCGCACGACCTGCGGCTGTGGCGCGAACTCGAGTTTCCCGGGACGAACGGGCAGGTGTCGGCCCTGGGGTTGGCGACGTTCTACAACGCGCTCGCCCAGGAGAAGATCCTCAGCCGCGAGCACATGGACCTGGTGCGGGAGTGCCAGGGCGGCTCGGAAAGCGATCTGGTGTTGGGGCCGCGGGTCGCCGATCACGGCTGGGGCCTGGGCTACATGCTCAACAGGCGGTGCGTCAACGGGCCCAACCCGCGGATATTCGGCCACGGCGGCTTGGGCGGCTCCTTCGGCTTCGTCGATCTCGAACACCGGATCGGCTACGCGTACGTGATGAACCGCTTCGACGCGACCAAGGCCAACGCGGACCCGCGCAGCCTGGCGCTCAGCAACGAGGTCTACGCGGCGCTGGGCGTCATCTAGTCCCGGCTTGGGGCCGCGTCATTTCTGGCAGGTCGGGCACCAGAACACGTTTCGGCCTTCGAGCACGGTGGTGCGGATCGTGTCTCCGCAGACCCGGCAGGCGTCTCCGGCGCGCCGGTAGACGTACGTCCGGGGCCGCCCGGCCCGGTACGACGGCGGCCCGTGGTCGTGCTCGGGCCGCACCACGATGATCTTGCCGCGGCGGAAACCGACCTTCATCAGCGCGACCAGGTCGGTCCACGCCGCGTCGAATTCGGCTTGGCCGATGTCGCGGCCCGGCCGGAACGGGTCGATGTTGTGGCGGTACAGCAGCTCGTTGCGGTAGACGTTGCCCACGCCGGCGACGATGGTCTGATCCATCAGAAGCGCCCCAATCGGTCTGCGCGACTTGGTGATTCGATTCCACGCCCAGGCCGGATCGGCGTCGTTGCGCAGCGGGTCGGGACCGAGCTTGGCCAGCACGTCGGAAACCTGGCCCTCGTCGATCACCTCGCACACGGTCGGCCCGCGCAGGTCCGTGCCGTAGTCGGCGCCGACCATCCGCATCCGCACCTGCCCCACCGGCTCCGGCACGAGCGCACCCTCACGGGGCCATTCGGTGAAGGCCCCGTAGAGGCCCAGGTGCACGTGCACGATCGGGCCGCCGGCGTAGTGATGGAACAGGTGCTTCCCCCACACGCTGGTGCGGCGCAGCACGCGGCCGTCCACCACGGCCGAGTCGGCGAAACGACCCTGCGGGCTCGACACCGCAACGGGCGCACCGCCGAACCGGCGCTGGTGCAGCCGGGCCAGGCGGTGCAGAGTATGCCCTTCGGGCATGGCTTACGCCGGCGCGCCGGGCACCGGTGGCGCCTGGTGGGTGCGTTCGTACTCGGCGAGAATGTCGATACGCCGTTGGTGGCGTTCGGCTTTCGACCACTGCGCGCTCAGGAAGGCGTCCACGATGGCCAGCGCCTCCTCGACGGTGTGCATGCGTCCGCCGATCCCGATCAACTGGGCGTCGTTGTGTTCGCGCGCCAACGTGGCCGTCTCCACGCTCCAGGCCAGCGCGCAGCGTGCGCCCGGCACCTTGTTGGCCGCGATCTGCTCGCCGTTGCCCGACCCGCCCAGCACGATGCCGAGGCTGTCCGGGTCGGCCACCGTGCGTGTGGCGGCGGCGATGCAGAACGCCGGGTAGTCGTCCTCGGCGTCGTAGCCGAAGGCGCCGCAATCGATCGGCTCGTGCCCGGCCGCTTCGAGGTGGGCGACGATGTGCTGCTTGAGCTCGAATCCGGCGTGGTCAGAGCCGAGGTAGACGCGCATGCCCGCAATCCTTACACGGGCTGATCGTCAGTCGAATTCGGGCTTCTCGGTGCGGGTTCGCTTCAGCTCGAAGAAGTGCGGGTACGACGCGAACGTCACCGACGCGTCCCACAGCTTGCCGGCCTCCTCGCCGCGCGGGATCTTCGAGAGCACCGGCCCGAAGAACGCCACACCGTTGACGTGGATGGTCGGCGTGCCAACGTCGTCGCCGACGGCGTCCATGCCGGCGTGGTGGCTCTTGCGCAGGGCGTCGTCGTAGGCCTCGCTGTGCGCGGCCTCGGCGAGCTCGGCGGGCAGGCCGGCATCGGCCAGCGACAGCTTGATGACCTCGTCGAGGTTCTTGTTGTCCTCGTTGTGAATCCGGGTGCCCATGGCGGTGTACAGCGGGGCCAGCGCTTCGGCGCCGTGCGCCTGCTCCGCGGCGATCGCCACCCGCACGGGTCCCCAGGCGTGCTTCATCATTTCGCGGTACTTGTCGGGTAGGCCTTCGCGGTTCTCGTTGAGGATGGCCAGGCTCATGACGTGGAAGTGCACGTCGATGTCGCGAACCTTCTCCACCTCGAGGATCCAGCGCGAGGTGATCCAACACCACGGGCACAGCGGATCGAACCAGAAGTCGGCTTGGTCTTTCCCGGCAGCCTTGTCAGGCATAGCGAAGTCCTCTCGTCGGTCAACACACCGTCCAGCACAACCGTAGGCGCCGCGCCCCTGTTCCCGCACCGCTCGAGATTGGAGCCGGGCACGTAAGTTGGACGGGTGGCCCTTCCTAATCTCACCCGGGACCAGGCCGTCGAACGCGCCGCCCTGATCACCGTCGACAGCTACCAGATCGACCTCGACGTCACCGACGGGAACGGCGCGCCCGGCGAACGCACGTTCCGGTCCACGACCACGGTGGTGTTCGACGCGCTTCCCGGCGCCGACACCTACATCGACCTCGCCGCCGAGACCGTGCGCGCGGCCACCCTCAACGGTCACGAGCTCGACGTCTCCGGTTACGACGAATCGGCGGGCATCCCGCTGCCCGGCCTGACGAAACGCAACGTCCTCGTCGTCGACGCGGACTGCCGCTACTCCAACACCGGCGAGGGCTTGCACCGCTTCGTCGACCCGGTCGACGACGAAACGTACCTCTACTCGCAGTTCGAGACCGCGGACGCCAAGCGCATGTTCGCCTGCTTCGACCAACCCGACCTCAAGGCCACGTTCGACGTGCGGGTGACCGCGCCCAGGCACTGGAAGGTGATCTCCAACGGCGCACCCCAGTCCGTTGAGGACTCGGACGAGGCCAGGGTGCACACCTTCGCCACCACCCCGCGGATGAGCACCTACCTGGTGGCGCTGATCGCCGGCCCGTACGCCGAGTGGAAGGACAGCTACACCGACGAACACGGGGAGATCCCCCTGGGCATCTTCTGCCGGGAATCGTTGGCGCGCCACATGGACGCCGAGCGGCTGTTCACCCAGACGAAGCAGGGATTTGGCTTCTACCACAAGAACTTTGGCCTGCCGTACGCGTTCGGTAAGTACGATCAGCTGTTCGTCCCCGAATTCAACGCCGGCGCAATGGAAAACGCGGGCGCGGTGACGTTCCTGGAGGACTACGTCTTTCGCAGCAAGGTCACCCGGGCCTCTTACGAGCGGCGCGCCGAGACCGTGCTGCACGAGATGGCGCACATGTGGTTCGGCGACCTGGTCACGATGAGCTGGTGGGACGACCTGTGGCTCAACGAGTCGTTCGCGACGTTCGCGTCGGTGCTGTGCCAGGCCGAGGCCACCGAATTCACCGAGGCCTGGACGACTTTCGCGACGGTCGAGAAGTCGTGGGCGTACCGCCAGGACCAACTGCCCTCAACGCATCCGATCGCCGCGGACATCCCCGACCTGGCCGCGGTCGAGGTGAACTTCGACGGCATCACCTACGCCAAGGGCGCCTCGGTGCTCAAGCAGCTCGTCGCCTACGTCGGCCTCGAACACTTCCTGGCCGGGCTGCGGGACTACTTCCGCGCGCACGCCTTCGGCAACGCCACGTTCAGCGACCTGGTCGCCGCGCTGGAGAAGGCGTCGGGCCGGGATCTGTCCGACTGGGGCCAGCAGTGGCTGAAGACGACCGGATTGAACACGCTGCGACCGGATTTCGACGTCGACGCCCCAGGCGCTGAGGGCAGGTTCACCCGATTCGCGGTGACGCAGAGCGGGGCCGCCCCGGGGGCCGGCGAGACGCGGGTGCACCGGCTGGCGATCGGCATCTATGACGACGACGGCGCCGGCAAGCTGGTGCGCGTGCGGCGCGAGGAACTCGACGTCGAAGGTCCGGTCACGGAAGTGCCTGCGCTGGTTGGTGTTTCGCGTGGGAAGCTGGTGTTGGTCAACGACGACGACCTGACGTACTGCTCGCTGCGGCTGGACGGCGAGTCGCTGCAGACCGCGCTGACGCGAATCGCCGACATCGCCGAACCGCTGCCGCGCTCGCTGGTGTGGTCGGCGGCGTGGGAGATGACGCGCGAGGCCGAACTGCGGGCCCGCGACTTCGTGGCCCTGGTCTCGGGCGGGGTGCACGCCGAGAGCGAGGTCGGTGTGGCGCAGCGGCTGCTGCTGCAAGCGCAGACGGCGCTGGCCTCCTACGCCGAGCCGGGCTGGGCGCGCGAGCACGGGTGGCCGGAGTTCGCCGACCGGGTGCTCGAGCTGGCGCGCGGGGCGCAGCCCGGCTCGGATCACCAGCTCGCGTTCGTCAACACCCTGTGCTCGTCGGTGCTGTCGACCCGGCACGTGGTGGCGTTGGCCGACCTGCTCGACCACGACCCGGCCGACCTGGGGTTGCCCGGCCTCGAGATCGACACCGATTTGCGGTGGCGCATCGTGACGGCGCTCGCCGGCGCGGGCGAGGTCGACGCCGACGGGCCGGCGACACCCTTCATCGACGCGGAAGTGCAACGCGACCCCACCGCCGCCGGCAAGCGGCACGGCGCCCAGGCCGCGACGGCACGGCCGCAAGCGCAGGTCAAGGAAGAGGCCTGGACGACGGTGATCGAAGACGACACCCTGGCCAACATCACGGCCCGCGCCATCATCGCGGGCTTCGCCCCGCCCGGGCAGCGGGACTTGCTCGACCCGTTCACCGACCGCTACTTCGAGGCGATACCCGGCGTCTGGGCGCGGCGGTCCAGCGAAGTCGCGCAAACGGTGGTGATCGGCCTCTACCCGCACTGGAACATCAGCGAGGCCGGTATCGCGGCAGCGGACAAGTTCCTGTCCGACCCGGAGGTGCCGCCGGCGCTGCGGCGGCTGGTGCTGGAAGGCCAGGCCGGCGTGAAGCGGGCCCTGCGGGCCCGCAAGTTCGACGCCGACTAGGCCGGGGAGATCCCCGCGCTCATCACCCGGATCGCGCTGACCAGACCGTCCACCAGGTCGCCCCGCGCGAACGCCGACGACGCGGCGGCGACCCCGAGCGGCGCGGACGACTCGGCGCCCCGGCCGCGAACCTGCGAGCCGTAGACCACCTCGATGACCTTCTGATCCGGCGAGACCGCCAGCAGCACGGCATCGTCGGGCGTCGGCACCTGGGCCAGGATCTCGCGGGCCCGGGCGGCGGTGTCGCTGCCCAGGTCGCCGAGGTAGATGGCGAACCGCGCCTTGGAAGCGCGCGAGCCGAACTTCAGCGCGTCGTCGATGGCGACGAGGTCCTTGATCGAGAACGGGTAGTGGACCGACAGCTCGCCGGGTTCGGTGACCCCGGAAATCCGCCCGCTCGTCGTGATGACGAACCCGTTGGGCAGCTCGCCGGGCTCGATCGTCGCTACGTCACCACGTGCCACTTGCGCCACCTCCGACTGCGAATTCTTCTCCGCCGTGCCCACCGTGCGCGTGGCCGACGTCTTCGTCCGTGGCCGCCCACAGGATCGGCGCGTGCGTCCACTTGTCCGGCAGTTTGTAGGCGGCCGGATGCGGTCCCTTGTGGGACCAGATCAGCACCGCCAGCACGGCCACCAGCAGCAACGGTATCCCGATGAAGTACAGGTGAATCTGCAAAAGGCTCACGACGGAAACCGTATCCCACCCGGTGATCCGTCGGCACACTCGGACGCGACATGTCGCCCGATCACCGACGCTAGGCCGCGCCTTCGCCGAGGTAGCGCGCCCAGGCCGGATCGAGCTCCTTGACCGTCGACAGCAGCCGCCAGTGCTGCCCCGTGGGGGGCAGCGGCGTCCGGCGCAGCGCCCAGCCGAGTTCGGTGAGCAGCTTGTCGCCCTTGCGGTGATTGCACGTCGAGCAGCACGCGACGCAGTTCTCCCACGAGTGGTCACCGCCGCGGCTGCGCGGCACCACGTGGTCGACGGTGTCGGCCTTCGCCCCGCAGTAGGCGCACGAGAACCGGTCCCGGTGCATCAGAGCGGCCCGGGTCATCGGAACCCGGGCCCGGTAGGGGACGCGCACATAGGTTCGCAACTGAATCACCGAGGGGACCACGATCGAGCTGGTGGCCGAGTGGATCACCGGCCCGGCCGGGTCGTGGTGGACCACGTCGGCCTTCCCGCAGATCACCATCACGATGGCCCGCCGCATCGGCAGGGCGGTCAACGGCTCGTACGTGGAATTCAGCAGCAGGACCCGCCGGCGACTCCACAGCGATGCGCCGTCTTGGCGGCTGGGGGGATGCGTATCGACGCTATGCAGGCATGACGCGGTTGGGGGCCCGGTTAACCCTGCCGCGGCACCGGAACTGCGGTGGCTGCGGCGTCTTTTGCCCTGCGCCATAGATCCTCCGCGGATAGTCCACCATGATTCGTCGCCAATCGCACCCCTATTGCAGGTGAACGGCATGTCGCCCGGGTGAACAGCGGGAGTGCCGTCGGCCCGGCTCAGCCCGATGCGGCCGCGATGGACCACAATGGAGGCAATGGATTCCGAGCCACAGTCCTTCTATGACGCCGTCGGCGGTGCCGACACCTTTCAGGCGATCGTGTCCCGCTTCTACGCGCTGGTCGCCGAGGACGAGATCCTGCGCCAGCTGTACCCCGAGGACGACCTGGCGGGCGCCGAGGAACGGTTGCGGATGTTCCTCGAGCAGTACTGGGGCGGTCCGCGCACCTACTCCGACCGGCGGGGTCATCCCCGGTTGCGAATGCGTCACATGCCCTTCCGGATCACCCCCATCGAGCGCGACGCCTGGCTGCGCTGCATGCACATCGCGGTCGGCTCGATCGACTCCGCAACCCTCGACGACGAGCACCGAAGCCAGTTGCTCGATTACCTGGAAATGGCTGCCCACTCGCTGGTCAACGCAGCCTTGTGATGTCGGCCCACGAAACTGAGCGGGGTGGAATGGACTCCAAGCCGTGGTGGTCAAGCGCGGTGTTCTATCAGGTGTACCCACGGTCGTTCGCCGACAGCACCGGCGACGGCGTCGGCGACCTGGACGGTGTGACGGCCCGGCTGGACCATCTGGAACGGCTGGGCGTCGACGCGATCTGGCTCAACCCGGTCACCGTGTCGCCGATGGCCGACCACGGCTACGACGTCGCCGATCCGCGGGACATCGACCCGCTGTTCGGTGGGATGGCGGCGTTCGAGCGACTGGTGGCGGCCGCCCACGCCCGCGGCATCAAGATCACGATGGATGTGGTGCCCAACCACAGCAGCTCGGCGCACCCGTGGTTTCAGGCCGCGCTGGCGGCCGGTCCCGGCACCGATGCCCGCGAGCGCTACTTCTTCCGCGACGGCCGCGGCGCGCAGGGCGAGCTGCCGCCGAACAACTGGACGTCGGTGTTCGGCGGGCCGGCGTGGACGCGGATCGTCGAACCCGACGGCAATCCCGGCCAGTGGTACCTGCATCTGTTCGATGCCGAGCAACCCGATCTCAACTGGGAGCACCCGGACATCTTCGACGACTTCGAGAAGACGCTGCGCTTCTGGCTGGAACGTGGCGTCGACGGTTTCCGGATCGACGTGGCGCACGGCATGGCCAAGCCGTCCGACCTGCCCGACGCGACGGACGACATCAAGGTGCTCAGCCACAGCGACGACGACCCCCGCTTCAACCATCCGAGCGTGCATGAGATCCATCGCGGCATCCGCACGATCGTCGACGACTACCCGGGAGCGGTGACCATCGGCGAGGTGTGGGTGATGGACAACGCCCGGTGGGCCGAGTACCTACGCCCCGACGAACTGCATCTCGGCTTCAACTTCCGGCTGACGAAGATCGACTTCGACGCCACCCAAGTCCACGACGCGATCGACAACTCGCTGGCGGCCACGGCACTGGAAAACGCAACGCCCACTTGGACGTTGTCCAATCACGACGTGGGACGGGAGGTCACCCGCTACGGCGGCGGCGAGGTCGGGCTGCGGCGGGCACGGGCGATGGCGATGGTGATGCTGGCGCTGCCGGGCGCGGTGTTCATCTACAACGGCGAGGAGCTGGGGCTGCCCGACGTGGAGTTGCCCGACGAGGTGCTGCAGGACCCGACGTGGGAACGCTCCGGGCACACCGAGCGCGGCCGCGACCGGTGCCGCGTCCCGATGCCGTGGTCGGGCGACGCTCCTCCGTTCGGCTTCTCGTCCTCGCCCGACACCTGGCTGCCGATGCCGAAGGAATGGGCGGCGCTGACCGTCGAGAGGCAGGTCGCGGACCCCGAGTCGACCTTTGCGTTCTTCGTCCACCTCATCAAGGTGCGCAAGGAGCGCACCGAATTCGACGGTGAGCAAATCGAATGGCTGGACGCGCCCCCCGATGCGCTGACCTTCCGGCGCCGCGGCGGCGGCGGTGTGTGCGCACTGAATGCCGGCCGCCGACCGATCCCACTGCCACCGGGGGAGCTCATCGTGGCCAGCGCTCCGCTGGTCGATGGCAAACTCGCACCGGACGCCGCTGCCTGGCTGGCCTGAGCGGTCAAAGATACGGCGGAGCAGTCGGTTTCGCGCGCCTTCCGGGTGTCGCTCACGAGGACCTATACCCCATGGGGGTACTGTCGTGCATGACCGAGATCGAGCACACCGGCGAGAGGCGGGTTGGTGGATAACACGTTGCGGTGGGTGGTGACGGTGCTCTTCGCCGTCAGCTTCGCGGCATACGCGTATTTCCTTGTCGCCCAACGCCGCTGCTGGACCGGCGTCGTCAGCCAGGTGCTCCACCTCGCCATGTCCGCCGTGATGATCTTCATGGCCTGGGGTGTGGGGATGACCTTTCCGACCGTCGTCGCGACGTTGGGTTTCCTGCTCGGTGGCGCCTGGTTCTTCGGCATCGCCGGGCATCCGCGCCGGGCGGTCGATGGCCGGCTGACGAACTACTACTACGCCGTGATGATGGTCGCGATGGCGTGGATGTACGGCGCGATGAACGGCAGCCTGTCGGGCGGGTCCGCTGACTCGGACGGCCACGCGATGGACATGGCCGCGCCCGCGCCGCACCATCACATGCCGACGGCCGCACCGGGCTGGGTCACCGTCGTGAACTGGACCGCGGCCCTGGGGTTCGCCGCGGTGGCGATCTACTGGGCGTACCGGTGGGCGGCCGGACGGTGGACGAACCTGATGCCGCGCGCCGTTCGGCTGACCCACGCGCAGATCGTGACCCAGACGGTCACCGCCGCGGGCACCGCGCTGATGTTCGCCGACATCGCCTGAGCGGATGTCGCGGTCGCTCCTCTATACCTAGTACATGGCGACCTACGCGTGGACAGTCATCGGAGCCGGACCCGCGGGAATGGCCGCGGTGGGACGGCTGCTCGATCGGGGCGTACCGCCGGACAAGATCGCCTGGATCGATCCCGCCTTCACCGCGGGAGACTTGGGCGGCAAATGGCGGTCGGTGTCCAGCAACACCATTGCCGGGACCTTCATGAGTTTCCTGAATGGCGCTGCGGCGTTTCGGTTCTCGCAGGCACCGCCCTTCCCCCTGGCCGAAGTCGATCCGGAGGAGACCTGTGCGCTCGCCCTGGTCGCCGACCCGTTGGTGTGGGTCACCGAGCACCTGCGCGACCGGGTGCATGTCTTCCAGACGACGGCCACCACCTTGGTCCTGCGGCGACGGCGGTGGTGGATCGAAACGCGGGACACGGAATTGACCTCCGACAACGTGATCCTCGCCGTCGGCGCGGTACCCAAGGGCCTCGACTACCCGCTCGACGAGATTCCGGTCGAGGTCGCCCTCGACGCCGACAGGCTCGCCGAGGTGCCTCTCGAAGGTGCGACGGTCGCGGTCTTCGGGTCCTCGCACTCGTCGATGATCGCGCTGCCGCACCTGCTGCGGCTTCCGGTCGACCGCGTGATCAACTTCTACCGCAGCCCGCTGAAATACGCCGTCTACCTGGATGATTGGATCCTGTTCGACGACACCGGCCTCAAGGGGCGGGCCGCCGAATGGGCCCGCGAGAACATCGACGGGGTCCATCCGGACAAGCTGGAGAGGTGCTGGGTTTCCGCCCCGGAATTCGACGAGAAGGTCGCCGAGTGCGACCACGTCGTCTACACCGTCGGTTTCGAACGGCGGCAGCTGCCCGAGACGCCGCAGTGGGGCCCGCTGGAGTACAACCGGATGAACGGAATCATGGCGCCCGGCCTGTTCGGGCTGGGCATCGCCTTCCCCGAGTACGCCGAAGACCCCTACGGCTACGGGCAATACCGCGTCGGCCTGAAGAAGTTCATGGACTACCTGGACGCGGTTCTGCCGCTGTGGATGGTCTACGGCACCTGACGAAGAAGCCCGGATGCCCGCCATTTGACTCACCGAGATTTAGAAGTCCGGTCCCTCAGCTCAGCAACAGCGGGTCCCCCCGGCGGCGGTACACGGAGCCGAACCGGGCGTCGATCCGCAACCAGGTCGGCAGGATCCGCACCCGGATCATTTCGTCCGCCCCGACGGCATCCGGTGACTGCGGCAGGAAACCCATTGCGGTCAACGCGAACACGCACCGCATGGGCAGGCCCACGCTGGCATCGGCGGAGCTCACCTGGATGACTTCCTGGTCGAGTAGCGAGACGGGCGGGCCGTGCGAACTGCCGTGCTCCTTGGCGAGGCGCGCGCCGCGCTGCGCCAGGTCGAGTACCACCCGGGCGGGGATGTCCTCGAGGTGGGTGAAGCCGGAGTCCGGCGGCAGGGCACCCCGCCACGCGGAGTCCATCGCGAAACCCGGATCGACGAAGCCCGCGTCGTCCATCGCCGACAGGCCGCGCGCCAGGGCGTCCGCGCCCACCGACAGATCCTCGGGCCGCACCTCGCCGGCCACCACCCGGCTGGCCAGAACGTCGAAACCCGTTGCCACCCAGGCCGTCAGCAATCCGGGCGGGCGCGCGCGAAGTCGAATCACCGCGGCGTCGTCGAGACGCATCGCGTAATCGACGAACGCGGTCAGGTCCCTGCGCTGGGTGGCCGGGTCGCGTGGCCCCAACCAGAGTCCGCGGTCAACTACCGGATCCACCGCTGCAAATACTCCCGATGGTGTGGGGAGAGCCGCACCAGCCGCTCCTCCTCGATATGGACGGCGGCCAGTTGCGACTCGGCGATGACGGCGGGCTTGGATTCCGGGTCCGCGGACACCGAGCGCACCTCGTAGCCCAGCGTGAAGTCGACCGCCCGCAACCGCTTGGTCCACATCGTCACCTGCAGCGGCGAATCGACCAGCCGCAGCTGACCCTTGTAGGTCACCTTGACTTCGGCGATCAGCAACCCGATGGTCAAGATGTCGACCTCGAACGCTTCACGCAGGAATTGGACGCGCGCCTCCTCGAGGATCGTGACCATCGTGGCGTGGTTGACGTGCTGATACATGTCGATGTCCGACCAGCGGACCGGTACGGGGGCTACGAAGCCGACGCTCAACTCGACGATCCTCTTCCGCTCGTGCGGGTCATGCGCCGGATCTGACGCGCGGCCACCGACAACGTCGCGAGATCCTTCTCCCCGCTTTCCTGGATCTCCACCAGCGTGCGGCGCGCCCGCTCCACCCGCGACGCGGACAGGTGTTCCCACTCCGCGATCTTCTCCTCGCCACTTTCGTCGGGCTCCCCCACGGCGAGCACGTCGAAGCACAGCGACCGCAGCGAGGCGTAGATGTCGTCGCGAATCGCCAAGCGCGCCAGGGAATGCCAGCGGTCGTTGCGGGGCAGTTCGGACACCGCCGTCAGCAGGCCGTCGGTGCCCAGCCGGTCCATCAGGGCGAAATAGGTGTCGGCCACCTCGGCGGCGTCGATGTCGTTGATGTCGGCGATGTCGATGATGTCCAGCAGGCTGAAGCGATACAGGCCGGCGGCGATCATGTACGCCAGGTCTTTCGGTGCACCCTGCGAGGAGAACTCGGCGGCCTCCTTCTCGACGATCGCCTTGTCGTCGCCGCGCAGCCACTCCGACATCCGGGGGGTCAGGTCCTTGACCTTGGCGGCGAACCGGTTGATCTCGGCGCCAACGGCCAGCGGCTGCGGACGGTAGTTGAGCAGCCAGCGGCCGGCGCGGTCGATCAGCCGCCGGGTGTCCAGCGTGAGCCGATCCGACAGCGCGACAGGCAGATTCGCCGCCCGGATGCGCCGCCAGATCTCCCCGACGCTGAAGATGGCGTCGGTGGCGACGTAGGTCCGCACCGCGTCGACCGGGCCGACGCCGACATCTTCGGTGATCCGGAACGCGTAGCTGATGCCGGCGGTGTCGACCAGATCGTTGATGAGCATCGTGGTGACGATCTCGCGGCGCAACTGGTGACCGCGGATCTCCGGGGTGAACCGTTCGCGCAGTGGCGTCGGAAAGTATTGGGGCAGCCGGGAAGCGAACACATCCTGCTCGGTCAGTTCGGTGTTCAGCATCTGCTCTTTGAGCCCGAGTTTGACGTGCGCCATCAGCGTGCACAGCTCGGGCGACGTGAGACCGATGCCGGCCTCGCACCGCCGGTCGATCTCCTTTTCCGACGGCAGCGCTTCCAGTTCGCGGTTGAGCCCCCGCTTGTCGACCAGGTATTGAATCTGCCTGCCGTGCACCGGCAACAGGCTGGCCGCATTGGCGCGGCTGGTGCCGATCAGGTCGTTCTGATCCTCGTTGTCGGTGAGCACCAGCTGGGCGACCTCGTCGGTCATCGACTCCAGCAGCGACTTGCGCTCGTCGCGATCGACCCGGCCGGCGGTGACCAGCGAGTCGATCAGGATCTTGATGTTGACCTCGTGGTCCGAACAGTCCACGCCGGCGGAGTTGTCCATCGCGTCGGTGTTGATCCGCCCGCCCGACAGGTCGAACTCCACGCGGCCCAGCGCGGTCACCCCCAGGTTTCCGCCTTCGCCGATCACCTTGGCGCGCACCTGACTTGCGTTGACCCGCACCGGGTCGTTGGCGCGATCGCCCACGTCGGCGTCGGACTCGGATTCGGCCTTGATGTAGGTGCCGATGCCGCCGTTGAACAGCAGGTCGACCGGCGCCTGCAGGATCGCCTTGATCAGGTTCGGCGGGGTCATTTCGGTGACCTCGCCGTCGATGCCCAGCGCGTCGCGCACCTGCGGGCTGACCGGGATGGACTTGTGCTCGCGGCTGTACACCCCGCCGCCCTCACTGATCAACGATTTGTCGTAGTCGTCCCAGCTGGACCGCGGCAGGTCGAACATCCGCCGGCGTTCCTCCCACGACGACGCGGCGTCGGGGTCGGGGTCGATGAAGATGTGCCGGTGATCGAAGGCGGCGATCAGCCTGATGTGCTTGGACAGCAACATGCCGTTGCCGAACACATCGCCGCTCATGTCGCCGACGCCCACCACGGTGAAGTCCTCGGCCTGGGTGTCGACGTCCATCTCTCGGAAGTGGCGTTTGACGGCCTCCCACGCCCCCCGGGCGGTGATCCCCATCGCCTTGTGGTCGTAGCCCACCGATCCGCCGGACGCGAACGCGTCGCCCAGCCAGAACCCGTAGGACTTCGCGACGTCGTTGGCGATGTCGGAGAAGGTGGCGGTGCCCTTGTCGGCGGCCACCACCAGGTAGGCGTCGTCGCCGTCCCGGCGGATCACCTCCGGCGGCGGGCTGACCTTTTTGGTGGCGTGGTCGACGTTGTCGGTGACATCGAGCAGCCCGGAGATGAAGAGCTGATAGCAGGCCACACCTTCGGCACGGGTGGCATCGCGGTCCTCCGCCTGATCGCCGGTGGCCAGCGGCGGCCGCTTGACCACGAAGCCGCCCTTGGCCCCGACCGGGACGATGACCGCGTTCTTCACCGCCTGCGCCTTGACCAGGCCCAGGATCTCGGTGCGGAAGTCGTCGCGGCGGTCGGACCAGCGCAGGCCGCCGCGCGCCACCGGGCCGAAGCGCAAGTGGACGCCTTCCACGCGGGGCGAGTACACGAAGATCTCGTACTTGGGGCGTGGCAGCGGCAGCTCGTCGATGAGCTGGGCATCCAGCTTGAGGGCCAACACGTTTCGCGCACGCGCCGAACCCTCGCGCGTGACGAAGTAATTGGTGCGCAACGTGGCCTGGACCAGGGAAGCGAACGCGCGCAGGATGCGGTCGGTGTCCAGACCCACGACCGCGTCGATGTCGGCGGCGACCGCCGCGGCGGCGGCCTGCGCGTCGCGACTTGTCGGCGACCCCGCGGAAATAGAAGCCTTGGGATCGAAGAGCGCTTCGAACAGCGTGACCAGCGACCGCACGGTCGAGGGGTGCTCGTTGAGCACCGCTTCGATGTGGGACTGGCTGTAGGGAAAACCAGCCTGTCGCAGGTATTTTGCGTAGGCGCGCAGCAGCACGACCTGCTGCCAACTCAGCCGCGCGCGCATGACCAGCTCGTTGAACCGGTCGATCTCCACGCGGCCCTGCCAGATGGCGGTGACCGCGTCGGCAAAGCGTTGCGCGGTCGCGTCGCGCTCGGCGGCCGTGGTCGCCGGCTTGATGGTGGGGTGCGGCGAGATCTTGAACTGGTAGATCCACACCGGCAGCCCGTCCGGGCGGGTCACGGTGAAGGGCCGCTCCTCGAGGACCACGACGCCCATGCTCTGCAGCATGGGCAGCAGCTGGCTCAGCGAGGCGGTGCGCCCACCCAGGAACCAGGTCAGCTGGGCCGCCCCGTCCTCGCCGCGTTCGGAGAACAAGAGCTTGACCGAATTATCTTGCAGCTCTTTGATTATGCCGATGTGCTCGATCGCGTCGACGGGGGTGACGGACTGTTTGTAGGCCTCGGAGAACGCGTTCGCATAGTGCTCGACCTCGGCGTGCTCGACGGCCCGGTCCGCGGCGGCGCCGATCAACCGGTCGGTCCAGGTTCGCGCCGCCTCGCTCAGCATCCCCTGGATGCGGACCCTGTTCTCCTCCGAGACATCCACCGGCGCAGCCTCTTCGGGCAGCCGGACCATGAAATGCATCAGGGCCCAGGGTGATTCGCTGACGCGGGCGGTGAATTCCAGTCGCGTGCCGCCGAACTCGCGGACCAGGATGTCCTCGATCTGCAACCGCACCTGTGTGGTGTAGCGGTCGCGTGGCAGATAGACCAGGCAGGAGACGAAGTATTGGAGCCGGTCGGCGCGCAGGAACAACAGCGCCCGCCGTTGGGATCCCAGATCCACCACCGCTTTGGCCATCGCCAGCAGCCGCTCGGCGCTCAGCGTGAAAAGTTCGGAGCGCGGGACGGTTTGGATGACGTCGAGCAGCAGCTGGCCGGGGTGGATAGGGTCGCTGTCGGCCATGGTGAGCGCGTCGCGCACCCGGGTGGAGACCGTCGGGATTTCCAGGACGTCGGCGTTCATGGCTGCGACGGTGAACAACCCGACGAAGCGGTGCTCGACGATGCCGTCGTCGCCGCCGACGTTCTCGCGAACCGCGATGGCGTACGGGTAGGCGCCGTAGCGCAGATAGCTGCCGACCACCGATTGCGCCAACACCAGCATCTTGTCGTCGTCGGTCAGCCGGGGGCGGGAACCGGTGCGGGTGCGCAGGACACCCAGGCCGGGTGACCCGTCACCGGAGACCAGACCCTCGTGCACGCGGCAGCGCTGGTAGCCCAGCAGCAGGAAATTCCCGTTACCCAGCCAGCGCAGCAGCGCCGCGACGTCGTCACGGTCGGGGGCCGAGAAGTGGCCGTGCTCGTTGGTTTCGACGTCGGCGGCCAGCCCGCTCAGGGTGGCGATCAACGCGCCCGCGTCGCTGGCGACCTGCTGCACGTCCGAGAGGACCTTGGGCAGCAGCCGTTGGACCTCGGCGAGACCCTTGCCGTCGACGGACGGCAGCAGCTGCACGTGTATCCACGCCTCCCCCAGGTATTGCGGGGCCCCGGGCGGCTTCGGTTCGACGGTGACCAGGTCGCCGCTCGGGTTGCGGTGCACCTCGAACACGGGCGTCATGATGGCCGTGTAGGGCACACCGAGCCGGTGCAGCAGCACCGTGACGGAGTCCAGCAGCATGCCGCCGTGGTCGGTGACGACTTGCATCGCGGGCCCGATTCCGGTCGGGTCGTCCGACGGGTAGACCGCGACGCGGCTTTCACCGGCGGGACGGTGCTGCCCGAGCCGATAGTGGGCGCCCAGCATGGCGGGAGTCACGATGGCGGCCGGAACGGTCAGGTCGATCGGACCGGATTCGGCGACTCCCGGCTGGTCGCCGTGCGGACCGCGATAGCTCTCGATGTAGGCCTTCGCGATCCAGTCCGGGATGTCCTGCTGCTGGGTGAACGTGGTCCACGGCTGGAGGGCCTGCTTGGCTCCGGGATCGATCGTCATGCCGATGGCTCCCAACTCGCGACCATTGCCACTGTGCTCAACCGCCCGCTCCTGTGCCGCCGTGCCGCCGCATCGCCGTCGAGGGGCAGCGCAGCTGACACTAGTCGCGCGTGAGCTTCCGGTGGGTCACTCTGTGCGGTCGCGCCGCGTCGACGCCGAGCCGTTCGACCTTGTTCTCCTCGTATGCGCCGAAGTTGCCCTCGAACCAGAACCACTTGGCCTCGTTGTCCTCGTCGCCCTCCCAGGCCAGGATGTGGGTGCAGGTGCGGTCCAGGAACCAGCGATCGTGGGAGATCACCACCGCGCAGCCGGGGAATTTCTCCAAGGCATTCTCCAGCGAACCCAGCGTCTCGACGTCCAGGTCGTTGGTCGGCTCGTCGAGCAGGATCAGGTTCCCGCCCTCTTTCAGCGTGAGCGCCAGGTTCAGCCGGTTGCGCTCGCCGCCGGACAGCACGCCGGCCGGCTTCTGCTGGTCGG
This sequence comes from Mycobacterium sp. E3339, assembly GCF_001666915.1. Taxonomy (NCBI): domain Bacteria; kingdom Bacillati; phylum Actinomycetota; class Actinomycetes; order Mycobacteriales; family Mycobacteriaceae; genus Mycobacterium; species Mycobacterium sp. E3339. The sequence goes on from NZ_LZIZ01000228.1 coordinate 20,811, forward strand.
GCCCCTTGAACCCGAAGGCCGAGACGTAGGCGCGTGACGGGATCTCGTTCTGGCCGACCTCGATGTAGTCGAGGCCGTCCGAGACGACCTCCCACACGGTCTTCTTGGGGTCGATGCCGGCGCGGGACTGGTCCACGTAGCTGAGCTTGACGGTCTCGCCGACCTTGACGGTCCCGCTGTCCGGCTGCTCGAGCCCGACGATGGTCTTGAACAGGGTGGTTTTGCCGACGCCGTTGGGGCCGATGACGCCCACGATGCCGTTGCGGGGCAGGGTGAAGGACAGGTCCTTGATCAGGGTGCGCCCGTCGTAGCCCTTGTCGAGATGCGAGACCTCGACCACCACGTTGCCCAGCCGCGGCCCGACCGGGATCTGGATCTCCTCGAAGTCGAGCTTGCGCGTCTTCTCCGCCTCGGCGGCCATCTCCTCGTAGCGCTGCAGGCGGGCCTTGTTCTTCGCCTGGCGCGCCTTGGCCCCCTGCCGCACCCAGGCCAGCTCCTCGGTCAGCCGCTTCTGCAGCTTGGCGTCCTTGCGGCCCTGCACCGACAGCCGCTCGGCCTTCTTTTCCAGGTAGGTCGAGTAGTTGCCCTCGTAGGGGTAGGCGCGGCCGCGGTCGAGCTCGAGGATCCACTGGGCGACGTTGTCCAGGAAGTACCGGTCGTGGGTCACCGCCAACACCGCGCCCGGATACGCGGCCAGGTGTTGTTCGAGCCACTGCACGCTTTCGGCGTCCAGGTGGTTGGTCGGCTCGTCGAGCAACAACAGGTCGGGCTTGGCCAGCAGCAGCTTGCACAGCGCCACCCGGCGCCGCTCGCCGCCGGACAGGTTCGTCACCGGCTCGTCCGGCGGGGGGCAGCGCAGGGCGTCCATGGCCTGTTCGAGCTGCGAGTCGAGGTCCCACGCGTCGGCGTGGTCGAGCTCCTCCTGCAGCCGCCCCATTTCCTCCATCAACTCGTCGGAGTAGTCGGTGGCCATCAACTCGGCGACCTCGTTGAAGCGGTCCAGCTTGACCTTGATGTCGCCGAGCCCCTCCTCGACGTTGCCCCGCACCGTCTTCTCTTCGTTCAGCGGCGGCTCCTGCTGCAGGATGCCGACGCTGGCGTCCGTGGCGAGGAAGGCTTCGCCGTTGTTCGGCTTGTCCAGCCCGGCCATGATCCGCAAGACGCTCGACTTGCCGGCGCCGTTGGGGCCGACGACACCGATCTTGGCGCCCGGGTAGAAGCTCAACGTGACGTCGTCCAGGATCACCTTGTCGCCGTGCGCCTTGCGGACCTTTTTCATCGTGTAGATGAACTCAGCCATGCCGCGGTCATGCCTTTCTGGTCTTTGAGAGAGTTCTCGCGACCATCCTAGGCATCGCCCGGGGGGCCGGATTCCGCAGCTAAGCCGACATCGGCAACGGTCCGGTGTCGGCGGACGCGGCGCCGCCCTCGCCGTCGGCGTCCGCACCGGCGGGGCCGGCGGCCTCCGCGGCCGGTGTGGCGGGGTCGGCGGGGGCCGGACCCGTGTAGCCCGGCCGCTCGATGCGCACGATCGCGCGGGACACATCCGGCCCGACGGAAGTGGCCCGCATCTCCAAAGACGAGCGGCGGTTGCCGTCGCGGTCCTCGTACTCGCTGGTGTACACGTGGCCCACCACGATCACCGGCGCCCCCTTGCCCAAGGCGGCGCCGACGCCGGTGACCAACTTGCCCCAGCAGTTGACGTTGATGAACAGGGAGTTACCCGGCTCCCAGCCGCCGTCGGCCGTGCGCCGGCGGGAATTGCTGGCGACGCGGAACTTGATCACCTCCTGCGTGCCCACCTGTCGGCGTTCGGGGTTGGTGACGATGTGTCCGACGACCGTAAGCGGTGTTTCAAACATTGGCTGATCCCTTCTCGGTTGCTATTTCTCTGGTGTGGTGACCATTGACCTCGCCGCAACCGACGGACCGCGCATGAACGGGGCCTAAACCGGCGCTCGACGGGCGGCCCTGTGGACAAAGGCGGGACTGTGGATCAGTCCGATCGCACGTCCGCGGACCACCCGCAGCAGCCGGAACTTGTCGTACCCCGTTGCGATCGTGGGCCCATGTCTTCGACCGCATCTGCCGGCGCTGTGGCAGTGAGTCCCACCGAGCGTTTGGACGAGGTGTTCGAGGAGTTGGCGGAGTTGGCCGGTCAGCGCAACGCGATCGATGGGCGCATCGTGGACCTGGTCGCCGAGATCGATCGTGACGAGCTGTGCGGCATGACCGGCGCGCGCTCCGTTGCGGCGTTGGTGGCCTGGAAGCTGGGGCTGTCCCCGGCCGCCGCGCACACCATCGCCACCGTCGCGCACCGGGCCGAGGAGTTCCCCCGCTGCACGCAGGGGCTGCGCGAGGGGCGGCTGTCGCTGGATCAGGTCGGCGTCATCGCCGCACGCGCCGGCGAGGGCTCCGACGCGCACTATGCGGAGCTGGCGCGAGTGGCCACGGTGCACCAACTGCGAACCGCGATCAGCCTCGAACCGCGCCCTGACCCCGGTCCCCGGCCCGAGCCAGAGCGCTCGTTCACGAAGACGTCCACCGAGCGGGGCAGCTGCTACCGGATCACCCTCCCGCCTCCGGACGCCGCGAAGTTCGACACCGCGTTGGCGTCACACCGGGACGCGCTGATCGCCGAATGGAAACAAGACCGCACCGACGGAGCGTCCGAAAGCGCGCCGCCGCTGCCGGGCACCGCCGAGGCGTTTGTGCGGCTGGTAGAGGCCGGCTGGGATGCCGAGGCGGCCCGGCGGCCGCATGGGCAACACACCACCGTGGTGGTGCACGTCGACACAGAGAAGCGCGCCGCGGCACTGCATCTGGGTCCGCTGCTGTCCGACGCCGAACGCCGCTACCTGACCTGTGATGCCACCTGTGAGGTGTGGTTCCACCGAGACGGCCAGCTCATCGGCGCGGGCCGAACCACGCGCCAGATAAGCCGACGGCTACGCCGCGCGCTGGAGCACCGCGACCGCACGTGCGCTGTGCCCGGCTGCGGCGCGACCCGGGGTCTGCACGCTCACCACATCTGGCACTGGGAAGACGGCGGCCCCACCGAGCTGACCAACCTCGTGCTGGTCTGTCCCTATCATCACCGGCTGCACCACTCCGGGGGCATCACCATTGTCGGACCCGCACACGATCTGACCGTCACCGACGCCGCCGGGCGCGCACTGAGTCCGGGATCGCTGGCGCGCCAACCCACCGGACCGCCGCCCGCCGTTCCACCGTGCCCGGGACCGATCGGCGAACGCGCCGATAGGTGGTGGTATGACCCCTACCAGCACAAACCACCACCGTCCAACAACTAGTCCGTCGCCGAAGCCGAGAACCGCGCACGGACCGAGAGCCGCTCGAGGCCCGCACCGCAGCACCTTGTCACTGGGGCTTTGCATGTCCCGGCGCGTCGCGCCGCGCCAACTCGGCCAGCATCGCGTTGTAGGCGACCAGCTCGGCGTCATCGTCGCGCTCGGCGGCGCGGTCCAGCCGCCGGGCGGTGCGGTCGTCGCTGCGCGCCCACTGCACCAGCAGCGCCAGCATCACGATCACCAGGGGCAGTTCCCCGGCCGCCCAGGCGATGCCGCCGCCCAGCCGCTGATCGCCCAGCAGGTCGGTGTGCCAGCTCAAACCGAGTGACCGGTAGTAGTCGGCGCCGAGCACCCTGCGGGTGCCCATCAGCACCACCCCGAAGAACGCGTGCAGCGGCAACGACGCGAACACCACGCCCACCTTGGCCAGCGGCGGGATCGGCCGCGGGGTGGGGTCGACGCCGATGACGATCCAATAGAACAGGTAGCCGCTGAGCAAAAAGTGCACGTTCATCGCCAGGTGCCCCGCGTGGCTGCCGACGGCGGTGTCGAACAGGGTCGACAGGTACAGCCCGTAGAACCCGGCGACGAAGAGCACGGTCGCGACGACGGGGTTGGTGAGGAACCGCGACAGCCGGCTGTGCAGCGCGGCCAGCAGCCATTCCCGCATGCCGGGCGGGTCGTCACGGCCGGCGGCGGGCAACGCCCGCAGGGCCAGGCTCACCGGCGCGCCGAGCACCAGCAGGATCGGGACCAGCATCGACAGGCCCATGTGGGCGACCATGTGGACGCTGAACATCGCCGGCATGTAGCGACCGATGCCCGAGGAGGTGACGAACAGCAGGGCCAGGCAGCCGAGCAGCCAGGCCGTGGTCCGGCCGGGCGGCCACGCGTCGCCGCGGCGGCGCAGGCGCAGCACGGCGGCCACGTAGAGGCCGGCGAGCACGATCGCGGCGGTGCCGAAGATCAGATCGAAGCGCCAGTCGAACAGGATGCGCGCCGGCGTGGGCGGGCCGTTGAAGTCGTAGCCGATCTCGGCTTCGGGTATCGAGGGCAGCCGGGCCGGCGGTGGCGGCGGCGGGGTGCGGCCCAGCCCGACGGCGACGCCGAAGGTGAGGCCGAAGACGGCGGCCTCGGTGAGCGCCAGCCGAAGCAGGACGCGGCGCGCGCCATCCGGCTCGGCCCGCAACCGGCCGACCGAGGAGCGCCGCTGACGCCAGCCCAGCACGCCCAGCACGCACAGCGCGAGGAACTTCGCGACCACCAGGCGCCCGTAATCGGTGGTCAACAGGTCACCGAGCGGCACGCGCACCACGGCATTCATCACGCCGCTCAGCGCCATCGCGACCCAGCACCACAGCGCGACCGCGGAGAACCGCCGCGCCGCCAGGGCGAGGTGCCCACCGCCCCGCAAGCCGTAGGCCGCCAACGCCAGCAGGCCGCCGGCCCACAGGCCGGCGGCCACCAGGTGGATCAGCAGGCTGTTGGTGGCCAGGTCGTGCGACCCGCCGGCCGACGAGTGGCCGGTCAGCCCCAGCGGGATGAGCGTCAGCAACGAGCCGGCGAACAGCAGCGGCGTCCACGACCAGCGCAGCACCGGCAGACTGGCCAGCATCACCAGCGCGGCCAGCGCCGCGGTCCACCGCCAGGCCGACGCGGTGGTGACCAGGCCCGCCACCGACCAGATGCGCACCGGGTTCAACAGCGCGCCCAACGGTCGGCCCGACACGTCCGAAACGGTCAGCGGCACCAGCAGCGCCGCACACACCGCCCAGACCCCGGACGCGACCGTTCCCAGGCGAAGCGCCCGGTACCCGTCGGCGTCCAGGACGCCGCTGCGCTGCGGGGGCACCAGAAACGCCGCGAACAGGAACGCACCGACGGCCAGCACCGCGGCGAGCTCCCCCGCCGCCCGGACGAACGGCAGCCCCAGCGTGGTTGCCGGGCCCGGGTTCGGCAACCCCGTGGCGCTCAGCGAGTCGGCCAGCGACAGCGCGCCGATCCCGGCCGCCGTGCAGCCCGCCAACACCGCCACGCCGATCAGCAGCGGCCACGCCGGCGCGCGCGGGGTGCTCAGCGACCGATCGACCGTCATGCAGCCAGGGTATGGGCGCGAACCCGCGGCTACCGAGCCAGGCGCTCCTGGCGCGCTCTGGCCTCGCGGGCGACGAACTGGTCGCGCGAGATCCGCCCGACGTAATCGGAGTCCCGCAGGATGTCCCGCAGCTCCGCCCGAAACGCGGTCCGCCGTTCGGCGAGGTCGGCGGCGGGCGCGATCAGGTCCTGATCGACGACGACCTGATACGCGGTGGCGAACAACAACGTCGACACCGATTCGCTGCTGCGGACCCGGGTTTGCGCCACGTATTGCCGGCCGACGCCGAGCGCCGACTCGGTCAATTCCTTCTGCGCGACGTCGGCCGGCGCGTCGCGCAGCACGTCGGCAACGATCTCGTAGGCCTCGAAGAACACCCGCAACATCGCGTCCGCCATCAACGGACGCTTGGCGAACAGCAGCTCGTCGATCTCCTCGCCGCCGGCGCTGACGTGGGCCTCCCAGTTGTCATGCCAGGCCATCTCTTCGGCGATGTTGTCGCGAAACGCCGCCGAATCCGCGAAGTAGAAGTCGAACTTGAGCAGGTCGCGCAGGCGCATAGCCTGATCCCAGAACGCCTGCATGCGGTCGCCCTCGACGTGCCGGGCGTGGGCCAGGGCGAGTTCGACGATCGAGGTTTCCAGGAAGGCATGGATCAGCGAGTTGCGGTAGAACGCGGCCGCGTGCTGCTCGTCGGGGGCGATGCGCCACACCGGTTCCCGGCCACCGTCGACCCGGGTGATGGGGTGCCCGTTGGACAATGCGTCGACCGCCGCCCGCACGCCCTCACGCGAGCGCAGCCGCAACGCGCTCGTCGACATCGGGTTGTGTTTGCGTTCAAGGTAATCCAGCGAGTCCTGCAGGGTGTGGTGCAGCTGACCCAGCGTCAACGCCGCGCCGCGGGTGGTCAGCAGTAGCGCGCACACCAGGCCCGTCGCCGTCACCGGGGTCGCCTGCAGTATCCGCCAGGCGACCTCGAACGACATCTTCTGCAGCGCAAGCCGTTTGGCGTCCTGGTCGTGCGCCATCGGGCCGTGCGTCGGGCCCAGGTACTGGCGCATCGAAACTGCTTCGGGGAAGCGGACGTAGATCTTGCCGTAGTTGCGTTCGCCCTGCGCCCTGATGAAGTTGTACAGCCAGCCGACCCCTTCGGGCGTCTTCTCCCCGCCGCGGGCGTAGGCGGCGTATTCGGCGGTCTCGTGCAGCTGGTCGAAGCTGATGGACACCGGCTGCAACAGGATGTCTTCGCTGCGGCCGTCGAGATAGGCGTCGGCCACGTAGGCCAGCAACCCGAGTTTGGGGGGCAGCATCTTGCCGGTGCGCGAACGCGTGCCCTCGATGGACCAGCTCAGGTTGAACCGCTTCTCCACTATGTAACCCACGTACTCGCGCAAAACGTACTTGTAGAGCGGGTTTTCGCCGATGTTGCGCCGAATGAAGATGACGCCCGACCGGCGCAGCAGCGGCCCCATCGCGCCGAACGCCAAGTTGATGCCGGCGAACACGTGCACGGGCGGGAGCCGGTTCTCCTGCATCGCCACCGGCACCACCGCACCGTCGATGTAGGAGCGGTGCGAGAACAGCAGCACCGCGGGGTGGGTTTCCAGGGCGGCGCGCATCGCCGCGACCTGGTAGCCGTCGTAGTCGATCTCGGGGTCGAATCCGCGGCTGAGCGCCCTCCCCAGGACGCCGACCAGGTCGACCGACACCCGGCTCCAACCGGTGGAGAGCTCATCGAGCATCTCGCCGGCTTGTTCGACGGTCGCGCCGGGGATTTTCTTCAGCCCGGCACGAAACCGGCTGGACTCCAAGATCTCCGGCTTCACCAGGCGCGGCGACTTGTACTGCGGCCCCAGGATTCGGTACTCGACACGCTCCAACGCCAACAGCGCGCGACGGATGACGAATCGCGCGAAGTCGCTCTCGTTCTCGCCGACGGTGATGTCGCGCCACTGCTGGCGGAGTTCGGAGACCTTCGCCGGTTCCCCGGCCACCACCCGCGCCCGCTGCGGAGCGGTGCGCATGATCTTCAGTTGCTGACGTTCGTTGGGGGCGTAGGGGTCCCGCCCCGGCAGCAGGCCGGCGAGCTTGGCGATCCGGCCGCGGTCCGGTGGCGGCAGCCAGAACACCCGCACCGGCACGATCCAGCGGTCGCCTGCCGCGTCGTCACCGGCCTGGAGCTGCCCGATCAGCGGGCTCAGCGCCTCGGGCGCCGCGTTGGGCGGTGGCAGTTCCAAGACGTCGAACCTGGCCGCCGGCTTGTCGGCGCGTTGTTGCGCCATCCAGGCCGTCACCAGTTCTCTCTCGACCGGAGAGCTCATGGACGCCAACACCAGCGAGTCTTGGCCGGTGAGGACCGCGGTGGTGTCCGCGGCCAGTTCGGTCACGGCCGCCCTTCGGTCGGCGGTTCGGCGCGCAGCGCCGCGTCGGCGGGCCGTTGCGCCTCACCGTCTTTGAGGGCGGCCTGCGACTCGTGCGGATTCGCCTTGGCGGGCTTGGCTTTCGGCGCGGCCTTCTTCGCCGTCGCCTTCTTCGCCGGTGCCTTCTTCGCCGGAGCCTTCGCGGCCGCGGGCTTCTTCGCGGGGGCCTTGGCCTTGGCCGCCGCCTTCTTCTCCGCGTAGAGGTCAACCTGGGGCAGCTCGTCGACCGGCCAGTTGGCCAGCGTGTCCAGATACAGCTGGCGGACCTCGGCGATGCGCTCCGCCAGGTTCTCGACCGTCCAGTCCTGCACCGAGATCGGCGGGAACACCGCGACATCGACCGTGCCGGGGTTGATGACGGTGGAGTTGCGGGCGGCGACGAGCTCGGCGTTGCGAATCACGATCGGCACGATCGGGATTCCGGCCGCCATCGCGAGGCGGAACGGGCCCTTCTTGAACGGCCCGACTTCCGTGGTGTCCACCCGGGTGCCTTCCGGGGCGATGACGATGGACAGCCCCTTGCGGGCCCGGTCCTCGACCTCGTGCATCGTCTCCACCGCGGCCGCGGGGTCGTCGCGGTCGATGAACACGCCGTCGAGCAGCTTGCCCAGCGTGCCCATGATGGGGTCCTTCTGGAGTTCCTTCTTGCCCACGCCAATCCAGTTGTCGCGCACCAGCGCACCGGCGATGACCGGGTCGACCTGGTTGCGGTGGTTGAAGATGAACACCGCCGGTCGCTGCGCGGTCAGGTTCTCCTGGCCCATGACGTTGAGCTGCACGCCGGCGATCGCCAACGACAGCTGGGAGAAGGTCGAGGTGAAGAAGTTGACCCCGCGCCGCCGGTTGCGGGTCAGCACGCCGATGCCGACGGCGCCCGCGGCGACCGGGAACATCGAGCCGAAGCCGGCAAGGGTGCGCAGCTGGCGCCGCAGGCCCACCGGCCCGCGGCTGTTGAAGCGCAGGATGGGCCAGCCGCGGCGCTTGGCCACCGCGGCCATCTTGCCCTCGGGATTGGTCGGGCGGGGATTGCCGACCAGGTACATCAGGGCGACGTCCTCGTCCCCGTCCGCGTAGAAGTAGCTGTCCTTGAGGTCGATGCCGTTCTCGGCCGCAAACCGTTGTACCGCAGCGGCTTTGCCGGGCCCCCACAGGATCGGCTTCTGCACGCCGCCGGTGAGTATCCCGTCCTCGGTGGTCTCGAACTTGTTGGTGAGCATGTTCGAGATGCCCAGGAAACGCGCCACCGGATTGACCTGGATGGTCAGCGCCGACGAGCTGAGCACCACGGTGTGCCCGCGAGCGACGTGGGCCCGCACCAGCTCCCGCATCTCCGGGTAGATCCGCGACTCGATCCGCTGCACGAACAGCCGCTCGCCGATCTCCTCCAGGTCGTCCAACAGGCGGCCGGCCAACGCGGCGGCGGCCTTGCCGATGAGGTCCTCGAACTCGATGCGCCCGAGCGTGTGGCTCAGGCCGGCCTGAACCATGCCGAGCAACTCGCCAACGCCCATGTCGCGGCGCAACAACCGCTCCTGGGTGAGGATCACCGCCGTGAAGCCGGCCACCAGCGTCCCGTCCAGGTCGAAGAACGCCCCGATCTTGGGGCCCGGCGGGCTGGCCATGATCTCGGCGACCGAACCCGGCAGGCGCATGTCGCCGGAGGGCCCGCCGTCTCGCCGATCCTTCGGGGCGCTCATGAGCTCTTCGCCGTCCGCGCCGAGGTCGCCGGTTCGTTGAACGAGGCGGGCACCGCCTGCGGCGCCCCCTCGCCGGCCAGCGCGAGGATTTCGTCGAAACCCTCCAGCAGGCATTGGGCGAACAATGGCTCGTTGCGCACCGACGCCCGGTCGTAGCGCACGGTGATGGTGCACCACCCGCCCCGCGAGATCAGCACCACCATCATCGCCACCCCGGGCAGCGGCCCGATCCCGTACTGCCGCAACACCTTTGCCCCGGCGATGTAGGTGTCCCCGGGGTAGACCGGGACATTGCTGGCCTGCACGTCGGAACCGATCACCGAGCCGGTGATCCCCTCGAGCACCGCGGTCGGCAGGACGCTGAGAAGCGGCGCGACCGAACCGACGATGTTCATCGCGGGCTCGTCGCGGCGCTGCGTCATCTGCGCGCGGATCTTCTTCATCCGCGACACCGGGTCGACCGTGCCCACCGGGGCGGCCAGGTTGACGCCGGTGAACCGGTTGCCGCCGGCCGTGTCGGCGTCGGCCCGCAGGTTGACCGGCACCGCCATCGGCAGCGTGCTGATCGGCACGCCGAGCGCCTCGTGGTAGCGCCGCAGGGCGCCGCACAGGCCGGCGAGGTAGGCGTCGTTGATCGATCCCCCACCGGCCTTGGCGGCCTTGTGCAGATCGGAGAGCGGGATGTCGATCGCCTCGGTGCGGGTGGCCAGGCTGCGCCGCCGCAGCAGCGGCGACGGCTCGGCCGCCCGGTTGAGCACCCGCATCCCGGACATCGCGTAACCAACGATCCCGGACACGGTGGGCCCCGGTTCCAGAACCACCCGGCCCGCCGCCGACACCGCCCCGGACAGCGCGGTCAGGACGCCGCCGACCACGGCGGAGGGCAAGTGGTTAATGCCTTGCCGCATCAGGTCATTGGAGGTCAGGTCCTGCGGAATGGGCAGCGGGGGCGTCGGCTTGGCAGGCGGATCACGCTCGAGGTCGTAGATTTCGGCGAACATCTGCACCCCGCCGACGCCGTCGGTGACCGCGTGGCTGACGTGCAGCAGCGTCGCGGCCCTCCCGCCGGCCAGGCCCTCGACGAGGGTGGCCGTCCACAGCGGCCGGGAGATGTCCATCGGCGACTGCAGGATCACCTCGGCGAGGTTGAAAACGTCGCGCAGTGTGCCGGGTTCGGCCACCCGCATGCGGCGCACATGGAATTCGAGGTTGAAATCGGGGTCCACCACCCAGCGCGGCGACGCCGTCGGCAGCGTCGGCACGACCACCTTCTGCCGCAGGCGCAGCACCCGTCGCGAGGCGTTCTCGAATCGGGTCAGGAATCTATCCCAGTCCGGGGTGGTGTCGAGCAGCTCCAGCGCCATGATCCCCGACCGGGTCCGGGGATTCGCTTCGCCCCGATGCATCAGATAGTCGACCGGTCCGAGCTGGTCGGACAGCTTCACGACCTCGACGGATTCAGCCATGATCTCCCGCCCGACGCGTCAACCCTGTCACCGAAGATCAAGCCTCCTGCCTCGGACCCGCCTGCGCAATCGCCAACACAACGCTAGTCGGGTTGCCGCGCTGGTGAAAGGAGCGGTCGGGCCAGGCGGGTCAGCTGGCCGAGGTTGCGGGCAGCGGGACCGAGTCCAGCAGCGAGCTGACGCGCCGGCCGTAGACGACGCCGAGGAAATCGGCGACCGCGTCGGCGGCCAGCCGCGATCGCACCGTCGACAGGATGTCGAACGCGTGGTGCGCGTTGTCCAGCTCGGCGTGGGCGACCGTGGCGGCGCCGGCCGCACGCAGCGCCGCGCAGAAGGCCCGGGCCTGGCCGCTGGGAACCAGCTCGTCCTTCTCGCCATGCAGCACGAAAAACGGCGGCGCCTCGCTGTGCACGTAGGACACCGGCGACGCCGCCTCGAACCGCTCGGGCTCGTCGGCGTAGCGGGCCTTGACCACGAATTGCTCGAGGAACGGCAGCATCAGGTCGTGCATGTTGTCGAAGTCGGTGAAGTCGTACACCCCGTAATAGGGCGCGACGGCCTGAACCGTCGTGTCGGCGTTTTCGAATCCGGGCTGGTAGGCGGGGTCGTTCGGGGTGAGCGCGGCCAGGGCGGCCAGGTGTCCACCCGCCGACCCGCCGGTGATCGCGATGAAGTCGGGATCGCCGCCGTAGTCGGCGATGTTCTGGCGGACCCAGGCGATCGCCCGCTTCACGTCGATCAGGTGCGCGGGGAACGTGGACCGGGGGCTCTTGCAGTAGTTGATCGACACGCAGATCCAGCCGAGTTCGGCCATGCGGCTCATCAGCGTGTAGGCCTGGACGCGCTTGTCGCCGACGGTCCACGCCCCACCGGGAACCTGGATCAGGACCGGCGCGCGTCGCCCCGGCGCCATGTCATGGCGTCGCCAGATGTCGAGCAGGTTGTCGCGCCCGTTCGGGCCGTAGGAGATGTTCGACGTCTGCGCCGCGTACCGGCGGTGCGGCCCGGGCCTGCCCAACACGCCGCCGCGGGGGGCGCAGACGGGATTGACGCCGGCCGGATGGCGCACCTGCTCGCGGAAGTCCGGGCCGAAGGACTCCTCGAGCGCGGCGGTGAGGGCCCGGTCCGCCCGCTGTGCCGCCCAGCTGGCGCCGACGCGACCGATGGACGGGTGCGAGACCCGCGACAGGGCGTGGCCGGTCAGGACGTGCGGCGGAAATTCCGTGGAGATCCAGCCGACGAGGCAGCCCAGCGCGAACGGCGAGCCGCGCAGCAACAGCGTGCCGGCCCGGTAGGCGTCCATCGCATCGGCGGCCAGGCGTAATGCCTGGGTACCGGCCCACGAGCACCGTGAAGTCAAGTGCATGGTCACGCTCATAGCAACGCCACCCCTCGACGGTTTGCACACGCCTCGTTGCGGTTAACGGCCGATTACCGGCCGGTGTTGTACGTGTGTCGAGGGTCCCAACCATAGCCGATAACTGCTCGGCGCGAACGCTTTTCGTGCGCGCCGCCGCGGCGAGTCGTGTCGCGACACGCCGTTGGAATAGACTGACCTGCGCATTGCCTCCGTAGCTCAGGTGGATAGAGCAAGGGCCTTCTAATCCCTAGGTCGCACGTTCGAGTCGTGCCGGGGGCACCCGTCAGCCGTCGTGGCTCGTGACCGCCGCGCGGCCGGCTACTTGACCATCGTGAACTGGCAGACGTTGGTGTAGCCATCGCGGAACAGGTCGGAGCAGCCCCGCAGGTAGTGCATGTAGATGTCGTAGGTCTCCTGCCCCTTCAACGCGATCGCCTCGTCCTTGTGGGCCTCGAGGGCGTCCGCCCACGCGTTCAGCGTCGGCACGTAGTTCTTGCCGATGAAGTGGTGGCGCTCGATCTGGAAACCCGCCTCGGTCGCATACCGATCGATCTGGTGCACCTGCGGCAACCTGCCGCCCGGGAAGATCTCCTTGAGGATGAAGCTGATGAACCGCAGCAGGGTCATCGTCGTCTTCAGGCCCAGCGCGTTGACCTCGTCGGTGGTCGGCACCACGATCGAGTGCAGCAGCATCCGGCCCCCGTCGGGCAGCAGGTCGTAGAACTTCTTGAAGAAGACGGCGTACCGCTCGTATCCGGCGTCGCCCGCCCCGTCGGCGAAGTGCTCGAACGCGCCCAGCGACACGATCCGGTCGATCGGTTCGTCGGGAAATTCCTCCCAGCCCTGGATCCGCACCTCCATGCGGCGGGGACTGTCGATCTCTTTGAACTTCTCCACGTCGTGTGCGTACTGGTTCTCGCTGAGCGTCAGGCCGACGACGTTGACGTCGTACTCGGCCACCGCGTGCCGCATCGTCGAACCCCAGCCGCAGCCGATGTCGAGCAGCGTCATGCCGGGCTCCAGGTTGAGCTTGTCCAGGGACAGCTTGCGCTTCGCGTACTGCGCCTCTTCCAGCGTCTTGGTCAGATTCTGCGGGTCGGGATGTTCGTCGAAGTAAGCGCAGCTGTAGGTCATCGACGGGTCAAGCCAGAGCTTGAAGAACTCGTTCGATTTGTCGTAGTGCGACCGGACCTTCTCGACCGGTGGCTTGAGTCGCGCACTTCCCGCGTTCCCCTGAGCGGACATTGACAACGCCCCTAACTTTCGAGCGGATACCGATGGGTTTCTGGTGGTTAAAGTGATCCTCCCCCCAAAAAAGTCTAGGTAAACGCGCCTGCACTTCCCGTCAACTCGTGTGCCACCGCATCGAATGCGCGCAGGGTGTCCAACATGTGCGGCTCATGCGAGTGCGGCTGGGTGGACAGCTTGGCGGCGACGACCTCCGCGGCGCGGTTGACGTAGACCATCTGACCGCACATGCCAAGGCACAAAACAACATTGGCACCCGGGTAGGGAAACCACATTTGGTTGCGGTACATCCCGCCGGGCAGATCGGTGTCGTGGTCGGGGCTGGCGGCGAACGCCTCACGTGAGTCGGGTCCCCCGTTGAAGGTGTCGGTGAGCCACGCGGGCGGCACCACCTGTTGGCCGGTCAACGAAACACCGTCGCGCAGGAACAAGGAGCCGAACCGGATCATGTCGGTAAGGCAGGCGCTGATACCCCCGTCGAAGAACCCGGTGCCGTCCGGGTCGACGCCGATGGTGGCGTCGCGGTGGGCCCCGATGCGGCTCCACAGCACCTCCGACATGAGCCCGGGCATCCGCTGGCCGCTGGCGGCCTCGCAGATCCAACCGAGCACATCTGTTTCACACGAACGGTATTCGAACGGGCCGCCGTGAGAAGCCTTTCGCCGCAAGGTGAGCAGGAAGTCCCGCAGCGTGCCGGGGTTGTCCGGGCGGCTCTTGGGCGCCCAGCCCATCGCCTGGTCGAGGAGATGAATCTCGGCGGCCGGGTCGCCGTAATCCTCCGAGAAGGCGATGCCCGACCTCATGTCCAGCAGGTGACGCACGGTCGCGCCGGCGTAACCGCAATCGGCAAGCGCGGGAATGTATTTCGTGACTGGCGCGGCGAGGTCGATGGCACCGGCCCCGTGCAGAACACCGACCACGGTCGCCACCAGCGACTTGCTCACCGAAAACAGCAGGTGTCGGGTGTCGGGTGCCATGCCGTCGAGGTATTCCTCGACGACCAGCGACCCGCGATGGGCGACGGCCCACCCGTCGGTGACGGTCGCGGCCATCACGGCGCCGACGGTGCTGGCCGACCCGTTGGTGTCGGTCAGCGGGATCTCGGCCAGGGGGGCGGGGGCGGCGGGTATCGCCGCGACCGGGCCGGCCCCCCGCGAGATCACCGCGGTCGGCACCATGTCTTCGATGTGCTGGAACGACCAGCGCGAGTAGGGCGGCGCGAGCCAGTTGTCGAGTGAAATCCCGGCAGGGCGAGTCACGCGCGCGCGACAAGCCGGGAAACGATGGGCGCGGCCGGCGTCAGGGGCGTCGAGGTGAACTTCGCCTTCATGCCCTTGACCCAGCGCTGGCAGCGGTCGCTCAGCTGATAGTCGTCGGTCTGCAGGTGTGAGCGGGTGACGAGCACGCCGAGCTGGGCGCCCTCGGAACGCAAGTCGCCCGGCGCGGCGACCCGCATGTAAAAGGCCTCGGACCCGTCGAGCAGCGTCGCCCAGTCATTGGCGGTCCGCGAAAAGGAGACCCGGCCGTCGTCGTCGAGGCGCCAAACCCCCGTCCGCGGCGTCGCGGTGAAGATCTCGATATCCGGCGACGTCTCCGTCAGGATCACCTGGCCCCAGACCTCGTCCTCGCCGTAGCCCCGCTCCCAGCGCTCGTTGATCTCGTCGATGTCGAGCTCGTAGTCCACGTCCATGTATTCGAGCAGGTGGAACAGGAACAGCGGCATGTCGGCGTAGGCCTCGGTGGTCAGGTTCGTCATCGGACTGGCGCCGGACAGGCGCGGATTCACCTCGCCGAGGTAAAGCTCGTCGGAGTCGAGATCGTGCAGGAGGTCCACCTCGAAGTAGCCGAGGTATCCCTCGCGGCGCATGACGTCGCCGAGCTTGGTCACCATTTCCCGCGCGGCGTGCGTCTGGGCGGGCGGCAGCACCTCGTGCCAGATGTCGTTGCCGCACCAGCTGCCCCGGCTCGGAGTGAGCTCGGAGTAACCGACCAGACTCGTCATCGCGGGGCCGACCACGGTCCCGTGGCGGGTCACGGCCCCCTCGAGGCACACCTCCACGTTGCGGATCCGCTTCATCACTTTGAGTTCCTGCCCGACGAGGTCGCCGGCGTGCTCGTCCCAGTCGCGCTGACCGTGCACGAAGAACGTCCCGCTGCCGGCGTTGCCGTAGGCGATCGAGATGACCAGGTCGTCGCCCAAGCCGGCGTCGTGGGCGAGCGCCAGGAGTTCGTCGTAGGTACCGGCCCGCCCGATCGTGTTGGGCACACTGGGCACCCCTGCCTCGTCGGCCAGGCGCGTCATCACGATCTTGGAGCCCAGGCGCTCGCGGAGCTCGATCGGCGGGTGCATGATCTCGAGGCCCGCCGACCGGGCGAGGGCCTGAATTTCCGCGTTCATCATCACGAAACAGCACTTGCCGCCCGGACCTTTGCCGGCGATGAACTCGATCGTCTCGGGGTCGGACAGGAGGTGGCTGCAGACGTCGTCCATGGAATCGAAATCGCGGCGGTCACGTCGGCGGGGCACGAACACGCGCGAGTGGGTGCCCTCGAACGAGTCAAAGTAGGTCAGGTAGAAGAAGTTTCGTATCCAGCGGTCGACGCCGAGCAAGTTGAACGGCGTCGGCGAGACGAAGAACAGCGGGACCTTGTTCGTGTGGAAGAACGCGCGGATGTCCGAGAGGCCTTTGAGCGGGCCGCGCCGCTGCGGCTCCGGCACCATCACGCCACCCGCGCTGGCGCTGCACCCAGCGCATCGGCAATGCAGTCACTTACGTTCATTGCACAAGTGTGACCCCGGATGGCCCGCGGCACTGGCCTAACGGAGTTCCTTGATGAACTCTTTCGCCAAAGGTCCAGCGGAGGCCGGGTTCTGACCCGTGAAGAGATTGCGATCTTTTAACGTGTAGGGCTTCCAGACCTCACCGCGGGAGAAGTCGACGCCCATCTTCACCAGTTCGTCCTCGGCGGTCCAGCGGGCCTTCGCCCGCAGCCCCACCCCGTCCTCTTCGTCATTGGTGAAGGCGGTGACTTTGTACCCGGCGAACGGCGACGCTCCATTGCGCCGGGTGGCCATCATCGCGACCGGCGCGTGGCAGACGATGGCCAGCGGCTTGCCGGACGCGAGCGCCGCGGTCAGCAGCCGGCCCGAGTCGGCGTCCTGCCAAAGGTCCTCCATCGGGCCGTGCCCGCCCGGGTAGTAGACGGCGTCGTAGTCCTCGAGGCGGGCGTCGGCCAGCTCGATCGGTCGGCGCAACTCCTCGGCGGAGCGCAGGATCTCCTCGAGTTCCAGGGCGATCTCTTCGCTGCCGGCCATCGACGGGCGCAGGCTCATCACATCCACATGCGGCACAACGCCTTTCGGGGTGGCGACCACGACCTGGTGACCGGCGTTGGTGAGCTCGCGGTAGGGGGCCGCGAACTCCTCGGCCCAGTAGCCGGTCGGATGCCTGGTGCCGTCCTTCAGCGTCCAGTAACTCGCGCCGCTCACCACGAACAGAACCTTCGCCATCGCGCTTCCCCTCGTTATCCGCACCGGATTGACCCACCCCAGCGTCGCCGAACTCGTCTGGCGGTGCAATACGGCGGGGCGGCGCATTCTCCATATGCCGTAGATGGGGGCGCGCGCACCGCGGCGCGTCCAAAGACAGCGGCCGGAAACCGGCATTTAACAAGTGCCGAACCGACCGTTCGTTCTAGCGTTTGCCCATTTGAGGGTTGGGGAACAACAATTGGCGTGTCGTACGAGCGGATGACGCCAGCAGGGGGATCATGACTTAAAGGCGTCTCTATTCGAGGGGTGGTCGATGATGACGTCGGACGACTGGCAACCGGTGGTACGAGTTGGAGAACCCAAATTCGTAGCCGGCCTGGGAAATAGGATAAAAGTTGAGGTCAAGACGCGGGGGTGGCTAAGCCGGGACTGGCGCGGCTACTTCGGTTCGCAGGTATCGCAGCAACGGCTCGATGCCAGGTACTCGTCGTATCCCTGTTGGGATGAGATCCAGTGCATAGAGGGCACCTGTGCGCTCGACGAGGCGGAGCAGTACATCGAAATGATCGATGCGGCAATCCACTACGCGAACAATCGGTTGCGCCACGACGCGATGCCGGCCACAGCGCTGCAGGGGCCCGTGCGGGACCACCGGACGTTTGGGGTCAGACGGCGCCAGGCGGCGCTGGACCAGCTGGCAAAGCGGTTGGCACGACCCGACCCGGTCGAGAGTGAACTGACCGCGACTTAAAGCGCGACAATTCATTACGTCGCTGAATTATTTCCATGCAATTCGGTAGGCCCGCGCGCCCGTCCGCGGGAAGGTGCCGCAAACGCATTTGCGTTTGCACGGCCATTTTTTCCGCGGTGGGGCCTCGCTCGTATCGTGTGCGCCACGCAAATCCTCGCGGCGGCTCGCACAATACGAGTGCCGTTAAAGGGCACGGCCAGAGCGGGGGCCGCCATTCACGCCCGGCCGCTGCCGTGCGTTTCTTTCGCACCCGCCGCCCGGCCCCCCGGCCATCCACCGCAGCTTGCTGCTGCGAAACGGGCGAAATCCGGTCGGCGCGACCCCGACCGCCCGTATGCACGCCGCGCAGTACCCTTACCGTGGCCCGGAATAGCAGCCGACGGCACGGCAATCGTGCGTCGCCCGGGGCCGCCAGCCCAAGCCGCGGAGGTGCCCGATGGCCGAATCCGACCCCGTCTTGTTCACCGTCGAGCGCCGCGTCGCGGTCATCACCGTCAACGACCCCGACCGGCGCAACGCCGTCACCGCCGAGATGTCGGCTCGCCTGCGCGCGGCCGTCGAGCGGGCCGAGGCCGACCCCGACGTTCACGCCGTGGTGGTCACCGGAGCCGGCAAGGCGTTTTGCGCGGGCGCGGACCTGAGCGCGCTCGCCGTTGCGGGCGGTGACAAAGCCGAGGCGGGTCTGCAACAGCTTTACGACGGCTTCATGGCCGTCGGCGGTTGCCGGCTGCCCACCATCGCCGCGGTGAACGGCGCGGCCGTCGGCGCCGGACTGAATCTCGCGCTGGCGGCCGACGTGCGGATCGCCGGGCCGGCGGCGTTGTTCGACGCCCGCTTCCAAAAGCTGGGGCTGCATCCCGGCGGCGGTGCGACCTGGATGCTCCAGCGAGCCGTGGGGCCGCAGGTGGCCCGCGCGGCCCTGTTGTTCGGCATGCGCTTCGACGCCGAAGCCGCCGTGCGGCACGGGTTGGCGCTGTCCGTCGCCGACGATCCGGTGGCGGCGGCGCTGGAGCTCGCCGCCGGGCCCGCGAACGCCCCGCGCGAGGTCGTGCTGGCGACCAAGGCCACCATGCGCACGACCATCAGCCCGGGATCGGTGGATAACGAGCAGCACGTCTGGGCCATGCGCACCGAGCTCGGGCCGCAGGCCTACTCCATCCAGTCACCGGAATTCGCCCAGCGACTGGCCGCGGCGCAACGCCGGTAGCGCCGACGCAGGTTCGGAAGTTGGGATCGGTAGCGATTCGGCAAAAGTGTGCTTTGCTACGAAGACGCCGACAGGCGTGGCGCCCTAGCGAAGGACATGCCCGTGGAGATCACCCAGACCCTCACCCGACTCGCCGCTGGGGCCCTGTTGGCCAGCGGCCTCGCGACGGCCGGAACGGCTCTGGTCGAAGGCATCGCCCAGGCCCAGCCGGCCCCCGCGCCGCGGGTCTACTGGTGCCCCAATCAACCGTGGAACCCGGCATGGGGCGAAAACAGATACTGGAATCAGTGCTGGGACACCGACAACCCGCCGCCGTACCCGCCCCCGCCGCCTTCGCGCGCGCCCAGCTTCAACTGCGGCCTGTTCTGGTGCCCCGTACCGCCGCACCCCTGAGCCGTCAGAGGTCGAGCAACGCGGTCATCGGCGACTCGATCAAGTCCCTCAGCTCGGTGACGAATCGGGCCGCCTGGGCGCCGTCCGCGACGCGGTGGTCGAACACGCAAGTCAGCGTCATCGTCGGGCGCACCACCACCTGATCGCCGACGGCCACCGGGCGCGGCTTGATCGCGCCCATCCCCAGGATGGCCGCCTCGGGGTGGTTGATCACCGGCACGCCGTCGTCGGCGCCCAAAGCCCCGAAGTTGGACACGGTGAACGTGGACCCGCGCATCTCCCCCGGCGTCAGGATGCCCTCGCGCGCCCCGGCGATCAATTCGGCCGTCCGGCCGGCCAATTCGCGGGTGGTCTTGGTATGCGCGTCGGCGATCACCGGGACCAACAACCCGCGATCGGTGGCCACCCCGAACCCCAGATGGACCAGATGCTCGACGCGCACGTGCGGGCCATCGGGTGAGTCCACCCATGTCGAGTTGAGAATCTCGTTGTGGCGCAGCGCGATCACCAGCAGCCGCAAGGTCAGCACGAACGGGGTGATCCGCTGATCCGCCGACGCTCGGTCCGACAGCCGCAACAGTTCGGAGCAGTCAACCGCGACGCTGACCTTGGCGGCCGGGATCTCCCTGTGCGACAACGTCATTTTCTCGGCCATCCGGGCCTGCACGCCGCGGACCG
>NZ_LZIZ01000229.1:0-28447 GCF_001666915.1 Mycobacterium sp. E3339
CGGTCACCACCAGGTGCAGGTTCGGGTCGGCCAACGCCTCCTTGGCCGCCTCGGTGAGGACCCCGTTGATGGTCGCCTTCGACAACCAGACCTGGGCCTTGTCCTCCTCGCGCAGCTGACGGTGCACCATGCCGCGGACGTACGCCAAATCGGCGACCAGCAGCGGGATATCGGCCGGCCCGATCGAAGCGGTCAGCACGTCCGCATCGAAGCGGCCCGACGCGTTGGTCTGCCCGATCACGTCGACGCGGTCCAGCCAATCCAGCGCCACCCGGCCCTGCCCGAGGTGCGCGGCCGCGTGGGCCGCCAGCGCGCAGATCGAAGCCGTCACCGCCGACATGATGATGGCCTGTGGCGGCAGCTCCTCGGCGGCGGCCAGCAACACATCCGGCCAACGCTGCGTGGTGTACATCAGGAACGCGCGGGCCAGCTGGTGCCACTGATAGTTGGCCCAGGAATCCAACAGGTCGCGGTTGGCCAGCAGCCGGTCCGCCTCGGGGTACTCCCCGGCGATGGTGAGTGCCGACGCCAACGCCAACCCGACTTGCGAGGCGTCGGTCACGGTGATCCCGATGTAGGGGCCCAGTTGGATCTCGGCGGCGAGCGTCTGCCCGATGCGGGTGGTCTCGCGGTGCAACCATTCGCTGGCGGCATACAGCTTCTTCAGCGATGCCAGGTCGTTGTCACCGCAGGCGATGCGGCCCAGCCACGCGTCGGCCATCGACGAGTCGGCATCGGTGGCCGCGACGAACTCCGGCAGTGCCGCCGCCCGGCCCTGCCGGCTCTTGATCGCCATGGCCCGATCGAAATGCCTACGGGCAGTTTGTAAATCACCCATTGTGTGCGCTCTTCAAACTCAAACTCGCTGACGTACTAGAAAACCGACATGGTGACCGGATCGAGGCTGACATAACGGTTCTCGGCGCGGAACATGTCCATCTCGACGAGCCAGTCCTTGCCGGCCGCGCTGACCCGCACCGTGGCGGGGCCGATCTGCTCGATGATCACCTCGAAGTTGTGCCGCTGCCCGTCGGGCAGCCTCGTGCCTGACGGGGCGACGGTGATCACGGTAACGGGTCGCGGGGTCGGCGAGATCGGACCGACGTGCTCCACGACGCTGACCGTGGTGCGCGGCGCGGGCCGGGGGGTGCTGACGACGCTGATCTCCGGCATCCGCACGGTGGCCCATCGCGTGGTGTCGCGGGTGTGCACGCAGACGCGCTCGCCGGCGCCGGCGGTGCGGATCACGATGCGCTTGGCGATCGGGTCGTCGGCGGCCACGAAGACCCGCGACAGCTCACCGGCATCGGTGACCGGGATAAGCAGCCGGTCCCCGTTGCTCAGCTTGCCGATCAGCACGCCCGACGGGCCGATCTCGGTGACCAGGTGCTTGGGCAGGCGGCTGGGTCGCAGGGCGCGCAGGTAGGGTCGCGGCCCGCACATGTTGGCCGCGGCGGCGGCGGCCTGTTCCCCGTTGAGCCGGCGCAAGATCACGCTGGGCGCGGTCGGAGCCGGCGTCGGTGTGCGCACGGTGATGGTGGCGGTGCAGGTAGCGTCCGGATACAGGGTCAGGTTCTGGATGACCTCGTCGGCGCGCAGCGTCCAGGCCTGGGACAGCACGCGCGACGTGATCGCCTCCGGGGGATACGCGTAGGTCGTCATCCAGCCCGCCTCACCGCGGATGGCCTTCCACCTCTGCGTGTCCCCCTCGACGGCGTCGCACCCCAGCCGCCGATCGAGCTCGCCCAGGTCGGTGGCGGTGGCCACCTTCGCCCGCAACCCCTGGCAACGCAGCAGCCCCGCGATGCGCTGTGCGACCGAAATCGCCGCGGAGCCAACGGTTGTGCGCCAGCGCAGCGCTTGCGTGTTGTCGATGATCGACAGCCGCATGATCAGCCACGTTTCGCGCCGGCCCGCATACGGCGGCGTGCCGATCTCCGAGTCATACACCCGCGGATAGTCCCCGATGGTGCCGTGCCGAGCGCCGAGCGAGACGACGCTGATCGAGTCGAGCTGCAGCCCCAACGCCTGTTGCATCATCGGCACCAGTTCCACCACGTCGATGACGTTGTCCGTCTCGACGGTCACCGAACCGGTCACCGTGGTGGCCCGGTGCGCCCTGCCGAGCAGCTGCACCGCCACCACCGCGACACCGTCCTGCACCCGAACCCCACCGCCGGATCGGTTGTTGGCCACCGTGATTGGCGCATCCCAGCGGATCGGGCGCCGGCCGTGCCGCCACAGCACCAGCCATGACCACGCCGGCTGACCCCACCAGCGGACGAACACCAGCGCGATGCCGACCACGACGGCGATCGCCGCGCCGATGTAGCCGCCGGCCGCCCAGCTCGCCACCGCGAGCAGGAAGATCACCCAGACCCCGAGGACCCGCCGATTGCTACCCGGGCTGAACCCGGTCAGCTTGGTCCTCACCGCGCCCGCCTTAGCCGCGCGGCGACCGCGGCCACCAGCACACCGGCGGCGACCGCGCCGATGAACCCGATGGCGACGTTGCGCGCCCGGTGATCGGCCGGCGGGGGCGGCGGGGCGGGCCGGATCACGCGGGTTTGCGCGCCGGGCGGCAGCCGGTCACCCGGCGGGATGTTGAACGTCAGTGCCGCAACGGGATCCACCAGCCCGTAGCCGACCTTGTTGTCCACCCCCGCCGGCGGATTGTGCGCCGACTGGACGATCCGGTTGATCACCTGGTGCGCGCTCAGGTCGGGGAATTTCGCCCGGACCAACGCCGCCACGCCGCTGACGTAGGCGGCCGAGAAGCTGGTGCCCCAAAACGGCATGTTCTTCTCGCCCGGCCTCGACGGCGGGTAGGCGTTGACCGGCCCGCCGCCCTGCGGCGACAGACCCATGATGTGGGTGCCGGGCGCCGCGACGCTCACCCACGGGCCCGACATGCTCTTGTCGAGCGCGGCGCCGGTCGCGTCGACCGCACCGACCGACAGCACGTAATCGGAGAACCACGACGGCGACGAGACCACCTTCACCTGATGCCAGTCCCGCGGATCCGACGGATCCAGCGGGTCGTACATCGGGTTGTTGTTGCAGCCGGCTTCCCCGTCGTTCCCGGCCGCGGCCACCACCACCGCGTCCTTCACGGTGGCGGCGTACCACAGCGCCGCGCCGAGCGCCCGCTGGTCGGCCGGGGCCGCGGCCGGCAGGCAGGCGGTGACCGAAATGTTGATCACCTTCGCCCCCATGTTGGCCGCATGGACCACCGCCCGCGCCACCGTATTGAGAGTGCCGGCTTTGACCTTCTCGTCGGAGTTGGGGTCGCCGGGTGGCGGATTGACCGGCTCAAAAGCCCGGGAGGACTGGCGGATTGAGATGATCGTCGCGTGCGGGGCCACCCCGACCACCCCGTCGGGCGCACCCGGCGGGAGCGGGGGCACCGCGGGTCCTCGGTCTGCGGATCTTCCTGCTCGCGGTGGCGAGCTGGGCGGCCGGCGGCTACATCGGCGCGGCGATCGCCGTCGTGGTCGGCATCGCGCTGGTGTTCGTCCGCTGGTGGGGTCAGCCGGCGTGGTCATGGCTGGTGCTGTGGCGGCACCTCGACCGGGGGCGGCGGCGCCCCGTTGGCCGGCGGTGGTCCGGCGGGCGGCGGGAAGGCCGGCGTCGACGGCATCGGGCGCGGCATCGGCAGGACGCCTTGCGGCGCGGCGGCGATGATCGAGCCCACGATCGTGCCGTGCGCATCGCAATCGGACAGGCCGTCCTCGCCCATGATGTAGTCCCCCCCGGGCACGGCCGGCAGCCGGGGGTTGGGCGAGACGCCGGTGTCGATGACCGCCACCGGAACACCGGTGCCGGTGCTGTACTGCCACGCTTTGGTGATGTTGAGCAGGTTGAAGCCCGGCGCCAGCTGCGCCACGTCGGGGTTTCGCACCGTAATCGGCGTCGAGCAGCTGTTGGCGCGGCGCATCGGTTGATCCGATCGGGGCGGCCCGTCCGGTGGCACCATTCCGGGATCCACCTGGGGCGGCGTGATCGCCTGCGCGGCAGGGACATTCGCGGACAGCGCGACGAGGGTGACGGCGCCGGCCACCGCCGCGGCCCTTTTCAGTGGCGAATCCACGTGAACAGCCCTCCCAGGGCCGCCGCGGCGGGCAGCAGGACGATGAACGCCAGCACTTCCACCCATTCCACCGTCAACCGGATGAAGGGCCTGAACCGCACCGTCGGCACCAACAGCGCCGCGGCCAGTCCGCAAGCGGCGAAGGCCGCCACCGCCGCTGCGGGCCAAAGCAGCCCGCTTGTAACGTCTTTCGGCTCTGCGAGCGCGTATTTGAGCACTCCGGCGCATACCGCGGCCGCCGCCCCGCAGGCGAGCGCCACGGCCTGGTACTTGGCGGCGAATCCGCGGCCCTGCGTGATGAAGATGCCCACCACCAGCCCGGCGACCACCAGCGCCAGCCAGGCCCACGGGCGCCCGGGCGTCAGCACCCCCCACACCGCGGCGGGCAGGACGAGCGACACCCCGACGCACACGCCGACCTGCACCGCGTTGACCAACCGCGCGGAGGCGGCGATCGCCGCGCCGCGCGCGGTGATGTCGGTCAATTCGTTGTCCTCGTCCTCGGATTCGTCCTCGCTGACCGGGGAGACGGTATCCACGGGCATGCCTTCGCGGCGCGCGAACAGGTCGCGGCCGGTGATCGACCCGAAGTGCGGCGGCCGCACCCGAGCCACCCAGAGCGCGATCAGCGGCGTCATCCGCACCAGGATCAGCAATCCGACCAGCACGCAGATGGCGAGCACCTGCGCCGAGGCCGGCCGGAACATCCGGACGAGGGCGACCGCGGCGAGGATCCCGCACACCGTCACCACCGCGGTGACGACCGCGGTCTGCCACCGCTTGCGCGTCATCACCCCGATCGCGATGGCCCCCAGGATCACGATCACCAGGCCGATCAACCCATGGGCCGCCCCCAGCGCGCCGGGCGGCGCGCACCCGCCCGCGACGGCCAGCAGCACGACCGCGAGCCAGCCGAAGCCGCTGAACAGGTCGCGGCGCTCGCGCCAACCCCACCAGACCACCGAGGCCGCGACCACCAGCAAGACGCCGACGGCGCCGGCCACCGCGGCGGGGACGGGGCTGTCGGTGAACGTCCGCGCGCGCAGCGTCAGCGCCACCACCACCGCCGCGGCCATCGCGATGATCGCGATCGCGGTGTGCGCGGCGGTCAGCGGCGTCACCGGGGCGAACATCCGGTCGCCCCCGTCGCGACCGAGCCACTTGCCCATGGCCGCCAGCCCGGTCGACAGCGACTCGTACTGCGGTTCGAAAGACTCGCCGTCGACCCGGGGCACCAGCACCAGGGTGTCGCCGTCCTGCACGCCGAGCTCGTCAAGGCTCTTGTTGATGTCGAGCCGCACCCCGTTGATCTTGTGCAGTTCGTAGCTGCCCGCCGGCAACGTAATGCCTTCGAACCCTTTGCGCTTCAGGTCGGCGTCGAAGAGCTCGACCATTCCCTCGAAGAATCCCTCCACGGGAATTCCGGCAGGGAAAACTTGGGAGCAGAGATGCTTCTCGTAGGAAATGTTGACCGCACAGCGCGCCGGGAAGGCGACCTTATGCGCTGATGTCACGGCGCCGTCCGCTCGGCATCTGGAATGTATTTGTCGGCCAATCCGGCGGTAATTTCAAAAAGCCGCAACCGCGTCTTTTTCTTCAATTCATGAACCGTGTCGATGAGCCCGCCTTTGGCCAGGTGCGGATCGAACGGCATCTCTTCGACGGTTGCGCCGACTTTGCTGAACCGTTCCGTCAGGTAAGCGAGCGCATCCTTATCGGTGATCTCGTCGGTGTGGTTGATGATCACGGTGCTGCGCGAAACCAGCTCGTGGTATCCCTGCGACCGCAGATAGTCCACCGCCCGCAGCACCGGCCGGGACCGGTCGGCGGTGATGCCGGAGACGAACACGAGGGTGTCGGTGCTTTCCAGGACCGGCTTCATCACCTCGTGTTCCAAGTCGGGCGAGGTGTCGACGATCATCACGGTGTGCGTGCGCCGCAACCGCGACAAGACCCCGGAGAACATGGCCGGCACCAGCGGCCGGGGCTGGTCGGACGTGCGGTTTCCGGCGAGCACGTCCAGCCCGATCGGGTTCTGCCCCAAGTGTTCACGAATGTCCGCATACCCCTGGACGTCGGTGTCGTTGATGATGGCGGTGTAGTCGCCCGGCGGCGACTCGTCGATGCGGTCGGCGAGCGTGCCGAAACCGGGGACGGCGTCGATCGCAATCACGTTCTGCGGGCGGCACTCTCGGAACACACCACCGATGCAGGCGACCATCGTCGAGACGCCGACGCCACCCTTGCCCGAGACCACCGTGATGACGTACTGCCTACGGATGTGCCGCCGGATGCGGTTCTGCAGGTCCCGGTAGTGCCGCTCGCTGGGCGATTCCCCGGGGTTTATTTTCTTAAATGAGATGACGTAGATGAATTTCCGCCAACCCGAGCCTGGAGGAATCTTTCGAGGCGCCGCCAGATCGGTAATGCGCATGGTGTCCGATACCGAATCGGGGAAGTTGCGGCTCCCTGACGGATCCCCCCGTCTGAGCGCCCCTTCGTCCGACATATTCGGGTCATTCCAAGGGCTCGTCACTTCGCGATGCTAACACGCTCGGCGATACCGCGTTTACCGATCAACAGACCGTTCAAGCGCGTAAGGGGTTGCCATTCCACGGCATTGGTTTACTGACTTATCTTGGGTCAGTTGAGAAGTCGGCCCGTCCGGTCAGACCACCCGCCGATACGAGTACCACTCGTCGCCGGCGGGCAGGCGCCGGATGAGCCGCTGCACCGCGCCACTGATGTCGCTGCGCGACCCCGGCGAAAGGATCTGGTAGCGGCGCTGGCCCGAGATGACGTTCTCCACGCAGACCCGGCCGGCCGGGGTGTCGATGATAGACACGGTCGAATCGCCGACCGCGATCCGCGCCATCTCGTCCGGCCCGACGCCGGCCTGCAGGCCGACGATGTGCGCGTGCGCCGAACGGGCGGGATCGGCGGCCATCGTGACGATCTGCATCTGGTCGACGTCGAGGTTCTGGCCGAGCAGGAACTCCTTCAGGCTGGCAGCGTCGCGCACCGAGGCGAGCAACTGCTCGGTATCGAGCGTGACCGGTTTCAGCGGCGCCACCTCCGCCACCCCGCACAGCCGCTCGACCTGGCCCACCACCAGGTCGCTGGCGCCGTTTTCGTTGCTCGCGGTGCCGGCGGGATAGAGGCGCACCAAGTCTTCGTGGCGTTCCAGCACCACCCACCAGGAGGCGAATCGGCAGATGGTCGCCCGGGTGGCCTCGCGCCCGGGAACCGAGATGTTGATCAGGAGACCCAAGTCGCGCCGCAACAGCACGGTGAGCCACTCGCGAATCATCGGGTCGGCGTTGCCGGCCTCGTCGAGCGCGCCCGCGGCCGTCAACTCGGCCGCCACCGGGTGGCGCAGCGCGCGTTCGGGGGTGTCGAGCCGCGGTATCAGCGGGCGCAGTCCGAGCTCGGGACAGGTCTGCTCCACCCCGCAGACCGCCTGCAGCACCCACAAGCCGTCGACGGTCGTTGTCAGCATGTCGGTTTCCTCAGCGGGCAAGGGCGCCAAAGGTGGGGCATGGACGCGCGGCGCGCCTGCCCCACCTTTGCCTCGGAGTCAGAACAGGCCGGCGATGTGCTGGTCCGTGCTGAGGGCGCCGTCGAGCACGTGCGACGTGGTCTGCCCGTGCTGGCGGATCGTGTCGATGAGACCCTGCAGCCCCGACAACATCTGCGCCTGCGCTTCGAAGAAGCCCGACGCGCCATGGCCGGCGAAGAATTCCTGCAACGCGTTCGTGCGGTTCGAGGTGTCATCGAAAATGCCCTGCAACTGGCCGGCGCGAGAAGCGACATCGGTGGCGAAGTCGGCGACGGCCCCCGGGTTGTAAGTGATTGGGTCGGACATAATTAAGTTCCTTTCAAAAGCCGTTTATGGATTTACGAGTGCGGGGCGGGATTCAGGATCCGCCGTGACCGAATAGGGCGCTGAAAGCGTGCGAAGAATCCGCCTCGTGACCCTCCATCAGGGCGGCGGCCTGCTTGAGGCCCTCGGCCAGCCGGGTGCCGCCGTTCAAGACCTTGTTGAGGTCGTTTTGGACCTCGATGGCCGTCGCGTGCGACGCGACCACCGCGTCACCGGACCATGTCGACGGGTTCATCACGTTTTCCTGATTTGCGACGTACCCCTGGCCGATACCAATCGCGTGTTCCATGTTCGCCTGGATGGCGTTGGAAGTATCGCGAAGCATTTGCGGTGTCACCTTGATTGTCACTGAATTCTCCTTCTCCGGTTGGCCGCCCCCCGTAATGCCTGGGGCATGGAGCGAAGTGTATGGCGGCTATTTATACCTGTCGATTCACCCTCAGCCGGGCCGGCTTCACACCCGATCGTCGACAACCCGCACTGTCGCGGGCTGTTCGGATTTGTCTCGAGATCCGCGTTCTCCTCCCGCCCCATGCCCCACCGGCATGCCGCCCATCGGTGTACCGCCGCCGACCGTCGTGGTCTGCGGACGCATGGCCTCGGCGCCCAACGCCCCGCTGGGCCGCAACCCCACCGGCCGACCGCTGCTGGCCGGTTCGAACGCGCTGACCGGACGGGTGAAGCTGGTCGCGGGCATACCCCCGGCGCCCATCGCCGCGCCCCCGCCGCCCCCGGACGCGCTGACGGCCGACATCTCCGTCGCCGACACCGCCGACACCCCGGGTGCCGCGCCGGCCATGGCGCCCGGGTTGGCGAACATGCCCATCATCGATTGCAGCGGCTGCATCATCTGCATCGGCGCCTGCATCATCTGCATGGGCGCCTGCATCATCTGCATCGGCGCTTGCATCACCGACTGCAACGGCTCCATGAACGAGCCGGCCTGGCTCATGAAGTCCTGGCCGCCCGACGCCGCCTGGCCGGCGCTCGAGGTGCCCTGCTGCGCGCCCTGCAATGCGGAGCGCATGCCGTCGCCGGCCCCGACCTGGGCGGCCGACTCGGCGACGGCCGAGGCCGCCTGCGCCGGCGCCGCCGGCGACGCGCCCATGGTCGCGACGGGCGGTGCGATCGCGAGGCTCTGGGTCAGCGACGTGAGGATGGCACCGTAGCTCGCGCCGACGGCGGAGTTGTTGGGCCACATCACCCCGAAGTACTGGACGTCGAGCGAGACGATGCGCGGGGTCAGCGCCCCGAGCACGAGGGGGTTGATGCAGTTGTCGACGCCCCATTCGTCACGGTTGGCGATGCACTCGGGCGCGGGACGCATGGAGCCGTACGCCATCTGATACGCGGAGACCGCGGTGGCGACGGTGGGCGGCTTCACGTCGACCCAGCCGGCCAGCCCGTGTAGCGCGGTGTTGAGCATCGTGACGTTTGCGACCGAAGCCACCGACCCGGCGCCCAGCCAAGATGCGGACGTCGTCGCAGTGTTGATCGCCGACGCGACACCTGAGGCGTGGTGGGTGGCTGCCAGAGCCATCCAGGCGGCCTGGTTGGCGAGGTGCGTGCCCACCCCGACGCCGCCCTTCAGCAGCAGATCGTTCTCCTCAGGCGTACGCGCGGCCCACCCCGGATCGGCCATGCGTACTTCCCCCTTTTAGAGCATTCCGCCGGCCGCGAGCGCGGCCATGCGGGCGGCCTCCGTCGAGACGACGGTCGCCGAAGCCAGGCCCTGTGCCCCGGCGAACAGGCCGCGCTGTGCGGCGTGCTCGGACACCACACCCAGATAGCTGGCGCCACAGGCGTTCAGGGCCGCCGCGAACATCGCCGAGTCGGGGTCACTGCCCATCGGCAGCGCACCGAGCAACGCCGGCGCCGCCGCCGAAGCCGCCGCCTCGGTTTCGGCGCTGATGGCCGACTCCGCGCCTGCCGATGCCAGAACCGCCTCTGGCTGCATCGACATAGTCATGATTTCCCTCCGATTGCTCAACGTCATAAGACGGGCTTGGCGCATCAGTCTAGTGCGGTTCGACCGTTCGTGTATTCACTCGCTTTCTCCGAGGCCGGAGGCCGAAAATTCCGCGGTTGATCTGACCGCCGGTATTCCCGCTATCAGTCATTCGTCAAACAATCTCGTATGTCACTGCAGGCACAGGGGCCACGTAGGCACCGGCCCGAACCGTCGATTCGGCTCGGTCATGCAAATGCGTGGCAGTAATCGGCAATCCCCCATTGTTGGCGGTATTAGCGCGAATTCGGCCGACCGCCGCAATTTCGCGGCCGCAATAGCGGCCGAGGCTACGCGGGGCCGCGCCCATCGCCGGCCAGGTTCAGCAGCAGCCGCGTGCCCCCAAGCGGGCTGGTCTGCAACGCCGCCGTGCCACCGTGCAGCTCGGCCTGCTGGGCGACCAGCGCCAAGCCCAGGCCGGATCCCGACCGCGATGCCGTCGACCCCCGGGCGAAGCGCTCGAAGACCGAGGCGCGCTCCGACTCCGGGACGCCCGTTCCGTCGTCGTCGATCGCGATCTGGACGCCCTCGCTGGAGCTGCTGACGGTGAGCAGAATCTTCCCGGCGTTGCCGTGCTTGACCGCGTTGGCGATGGCGTTGTCGATCACCAGCCGCAACCCGGTGGGCAGCCCGACCATCAGCACCGTGGGCGACGGCACCAGCGACACGTCCACATCCGGATAGACCCGCAGCGCATCGTGCGCCGCGCGGTCGAGAAGTTCGGTGATGTCGAACGGGACGAAATCGTCGACGGTGGTGAGCTCACCCTGCGCCAGCCGCTCCAGCGCCGTCAGTGTCGCCTCGATGCGGCTCTGGGTGCGGATGACGTCGCCGATGACCTCGTCCCGCTGCTCGCGGGGCAGGTCCAGCGTGGAGAGCACCTCCAGGTTGGTGCGCATCGCCGTCAACGGGGTGCGCAACTCGTGGGAGGCGACGGCCGCGAAGTCACGGGCCGACTCGAGCGCGGCCCTGGTGCGCTGCTGTTCGTTGCCGATGCGCGCGAGCATGCCCTCGACGGCCTCGGCGATCTCCACGGCCTCGCGCACCCCGCGCACCTGAACCTCGTCGGGACTGGACTGGGCGTTGATGGCGCGGGCCTGCTGCGCCAGCAGCAGGAACGGGTTCACCATGATCAACGAGATCACCCAGCCGACGACCACCGTGCCGCCGATGACGCTGGCACAGATCAACAGCACCCGCAGATGCAGCTCGTTGATGCGGTGCTGGGCTTCGGCCAGCGGCGCGGCCAGCGCGATCGAGGCGGGGCCGGCGGAGAAGGTGCGGACGCGGTATTGCACCCCGTTGATGGTGGTGTTCGCGTATCCGTTGGGCAGCTTGGGCAGCACGATGTTGCTGGGCACCGAGACGGTCACGTCGCCGATGCGCGCGGTGCGGACCAGGTTGCCGTCGGGCATGGGCTGGTCGGGGCTGGCGTGCTCCACGTTGTTGAGCAACGTGTTGATGTCGCCCAGGCTGCTGACCGAGTCGAGCCGGCGGTCCAGCTGGCTGTACTGATCGTTGGTGACACCGACCCACACCCAGGTGCCCAAGAGCACGACGAGGGTGATCACCGACAGCGCCGCGACGACGACGATGGTGCGCAGCGACAACACCCGCATCGGCAGCTTTACGTGCGCTAACACGCGGATGTCACGCTCCTTCGTGCCGCTCGCGGCGCCGGGCCGGCGACGGTGTCGACGGCTGATCACAACCCTCACACCGATAACGGTTCGCCGCCTTCAGGCGTCGTGGCGTTTCGCAGAGAATGTAGCGCCAATCGTTCGGCTCGTGCCCGGCCGCCCCGCGACCTGCGACATTTGCCTCCGAACTCAGTGAGTGAGTACTCTCTCACCATGCTCGCCTCAGGACGCGACCGGCTGCTGGCCGAGGCGCTGAAGCTCTTCGCCGCCAAGGGGTACGCGGCGACGTCGGTCGCCGACATCCAGCGGGCATCCGGCCTGGCCCCCGGGTCGGGAGCGCTGTACAAGCACTTCGGCTCCAAGCGCGAGCTGCTCGAGGCCGCCGTCGCGCACCGGATCGACAGCATCGTGGCGGCGCGCGAGCAGTACGACGCGGGGCAGCCGGGCAGCGTCGAGCAGGCGGTCCGCACCGCCGGCCAATTGATCTGGAGCAACTTCAAGGAAAGCGAAGATCTGCTCAAGGTGATGCTGCGCGAACCCGACGAGCTCGGCGACCTCGACGAGAAGACGTGGCAGGTGATCACCGACAACGCCTATCAGCGTTTCGCCGACGAGTTGGCGGCGTCCAACCGCTCGGGCCGCACGGCCATCCCCGATCCCGAGGCGGCCGCGGCCGTCGCGATCGGGTCGTTGTCCTACGCCGCGACGCTGCAGGCGCTGACGGGCCGGCTGCCGGGCAACATCGACGAGGACCGCTACTTCGAGGCGTGGGTCAACCAGACGGTCAGCGTCCTCTCGCAATACGGAACCCGTTGAGCACAACAACCATTCAGGAGTGAAGCCGTGACTTTTTCCCTACAACTGACCGACGACGTGATCGAGGTGCGCGACTGGGTGCACAAGTTCGCCGCCGACGTCATCCGCCCCGCAGCCTCGGAATGGGACGAGCGGGAGGAGACGCCCTGGCCGGTGATCCAGGAGGCCGCGAAGGTGGGCCTGTACTCCCCCGACTTCTTCGCCCAGCAGGCGGCCGAGCCGACGGGCCTCGGCATGCTCACCGCGTTCGAGGAGATGTTCTGGGGCGACGCGGGCATCGCGCTGTCCATCATGGGCACCGGCTTGGCCGCGGCGGCGTTGGCGGGCAACGGAACTCCCGAACAGCTGGGTCGCTGGCTGCCCGAGATGTTCGGCACCGCCGATGAGCCGAAGCTGGGTGCGTTCTGCTCGTCCGAGCCCGACGCCGGCTCGGACGTCGGCGCGATCCGCACCCGGGCGCGCTACGACGAGGCCACCGGCGAGTGGGTGCTCAACGGCACCAAGACGTGGGCTACCAACGGCGGCATCGCGAACGTGCACATCGTGGTGGCGTCGGTCTACCCCGAGCTCGGCACCCGCGGGCAGGCGACGTTCGTCGTCCCGGCCGGTGTCAACGGGCTGGCCCAGGGCCAGAAGTTCAAGAAGCACGGCATCCGGGCCTCCCACACCGCCGAGGTGGTGCTGGACAACGTCCGCCTGCCCGAGGACCACATCCTCGGTGGGCGGGAGAAGTTCGAGGCGCGCATCGCCCGCGTCAAGTCGGGTGCCTCCGCGCGCAGCCAGGCGGCGATGAAGACCTTCGAGCGCACCCGTCCCACGGTCGGGGCCATGGCCGTCGGCGTGGCCCGGGCCGCCTACGAGTACGCCCTCGACTATGCCTGCCAGCGTGAGCAATTCGGCCGCAAGATCGGTGAATTCCAGGCGGTGGCATTCAAGTTGGCGGACATGAAGAGCCGCATCGACGCCGCCCGCTTGTTGGTGTGGCGGGCCGGCTGGATGGCGCGCAACAACCAGCAGTTCGACGCCGCGGAGGGGTCGATGGCCAAACTGGTGGCCAGCGAGACGGCCGTCTACGTCACCGACGAGGCGATCCAGATCCTCGGCGGCAACGGCTACACCCGCGACTATCCCGTCGAGCGGATGCACCGGGACGCCAAGATCTTCACCATCTTCGAGGGCACCAGCGAGATCCAGCGCCTGGTCATCTCGCGCGCGCTGACCGGCTTGCAGATTCGGTAGCGGCCGCATCCCGAGGCCCGTGCCGCGGCGGGCACCAGCCATGATGGCCGGATGACCACCGAGATCCGGGTCCTCGACAGCGAAGCGGACCTGCTCGCCGCGGCCAACGTGTTTCGGGTCGCCATGATCGGGTTCCCGCCGCTGCCGGACCTGCCGGCCGGCCGGATCACCGAGCTGCTCGAACCCGGCCGCACCGTCGGCGCGTTCGTGGGCGGCCAGCTGGTGGGCACCGCCGACGCCGTCACGAGCCGCATGACGCTGCCCGGCGGGGCGGTGGTGGGGCACGCCGCCGTCACGCACATCGGGGTGCTGCCGTCGTTCACCCGGCGCGGCATCGCCACCGAGCTGATCCGTCATCAGCTGAGCGACATCGCCGCCCGCGGTGAGGTGGTCGCCTCGTTGCGGGCATCGGAGGCGACGATCTACGGCCGATACGGCTATGGGGTCGCCAGCTCGTCGCAGACGGTGGAGGTGCACGCCGCGCGGGCGACGCTGCGCCGCGACGTCGGGGCCGGTGGCCCGGTGCGGTTGGTCGACCCGGCGGAAGCCTGGGAGTTGCTGCCCCGGATCTACGCCGAGCACCGTCCGGCACGCCCGGGCACCATCGACCGGCCCGACGCGTGGTGGCAGAGTCTGCGGCTACGCACCGAAATGTCGCCGCAGCCTTCGTATGTCGCCGTGCACGGCGCGCCGGGATCCGAATCGGGGTTCGCCCGCTACCGACCCGTCGACACCGACAGGTGGTTCGTCAGCGACCAGCGCACCATCGCGGTGGAGGACTTCTTCGCCCCCACCGCCGAGGCCTACCTCGGTCTGCTTCGGTTCCTGCTCGGGCTCGATCTCATTGACCGCGTGGTCTTTTGGATGCTGCCGTTGGACGACCCGCTGCCCGGGCTGCTGGCCGATCGGCGGGCGGCGCGGGTCACCGCGGTGCACGACGAGACGTGGCTGCGCGTCGTCGACGCGCCGCGGGCGCTGGCGGCGCGTAGCTACGTCGGCGGCGACGCGGTCACCATCGCGGTGAACGACCCTCAGCTGCAGGGTAATTCGTGCAGCTTCGTGATCACCGCGGACGGCGCCGGGCCGACCGAACGACCCGCGCAGTTGCGGGTCGACGCCGAGGGGCTGGGTGCGGTCCTACTCGGCGGCACCACCTGGCGCGACCTCGCCGTCGCGGGCCTGGTCCGCGCCGACGACCCGGCCGCGATCGCCGCGGCCGACCGCCTGTTCGCGGTGCCGCAGGCGCCCCATGCCGGGTTCTTCTTCTAGCCGCGCGGGTATGCGGGTCGCGTGATCGTCATCGTCGGCGCGGGGGTGTGTGGGCTGGCCGCCGCCTACGAGCTGGCGCGGCGCGGGGAGCCCGCGATCGTGCTGGAGCGCGGGCGCCCGTTCGGCGAGCAATCCACCGGGCTGGCCCGCATCTTCCGGACCGCACACCGACGCCCTGCGCTGTGCCGCCTCGCCTTGCGGGCCCGCGCCGGCTGGCAGCGCTGGGAGACCGAACTCGCCGCGGGCCGGCTGCTGGGTTCGGAGGGATTCATCGCCGCCGGCGCCCGCGAGGAGACCGCGGCGGCGATGACGCAGGCCGGGGCGACGTTCCGCTGGCTGGACCGGGCCGATATCGCGGCGCGCATTCCGTTCGCCGCCCCGCCCTGGGAGTCAGGCGTGCTGGACCCCCTCGGGGGGAGCCTGCGCATCCGCCGGGCGCTGTCCGCGTTGGCGCTGCGGGTCGAGGTGCGCCGCGGCGAGGTCGTGTCGGTCGCCGACGACGGCGCGACCACGCTCGCCGACGGCACCGTGCTGCGGGGCGATCGCGTGCTGATCTGCGCCGGTGTGCAAACCCCCGCGCTCTTCGGCCCGCTCGGCGTCGAGTTCGCCCCGCACACCCGGTTCACCTACGCGGGCGCCGACGCGACGGGGGCGGCGTGCCTGTCGGCGCCCGAGGGCTACGGGCTGCCGCTCGGCAGCACGGGCCGCTGGGCCTTCGGGCAGCAGGCACCGGATCCCGCGACGGTCCGCGCGTTGTTCCCCACGCTTACCCCGGTGGAGCGGGTGGACTGCGTGACCGTTCGAGCGCCTTGGCTGGACGCGGGCGGCGACGGCTGGACGGTGGCGCGGCGCGGTCGCGTTCTCGCGTTCGTCGGCGCCAACCTGATGAAGTTCGGCCCGCTGTTGGGTGAGCTGCTCGCGCGCGCGGTGCTCAGCGATGAGACGCCGGCCGAGTTGGCGTTGAACTAGTTGCGGCGCAGGATCACTCGATGCGGCGCTGATCTTGCCGATCAGTAAATCCTTGGCGCGCAATGGCTTCGGTGCGGGCCGGCGGCCACGGTCAGCCGTGCGGCGCCTCGGAAATCTTGGTGTCCGGCTTGCCCAACGTCTGGCAGTACGTCAAGGCCGAGAGCCGGGTGGCCGAGATCTCGGCGTTGGCCGGGTCGGTGCCGTTCTTGTCCTTCAGCATCTTGCTGACCTCGTCGTTCTGCTTCTTCTCGTCCTGCGTCGTGAAGTCCTTGCACTTGGTGTCGCCGCCGGTGTTGATGACCTGTGAGGCCGAACACGCGCTGGACAGCAGCACAGCCATCGCGAACGCCGCGGCCGCGATTTGCTTCATGGTTTGCCTCCCTGGAGTCGAGTAGTGGTATCAGTACACCAAATCGACCGATTTGAAACCCCCGCACGAGATTTGCCCGCCGGTTCCCGCGTTTGCGCCGCGTGCAAACCGCACGCGATGGGGAATAACTGCCTCGTCCGCATCGTCGTTTAGGGTTTGTCGCGCCAAGCCAGACGGGGAGGAAACGTCCAGTGTCCCTAGCCAACGGGTCAACTCCGCGGCCGTCGGTGGCGACACTGGGCAAGGCTGGTACCCAAAATTCCGACCGCGGCGTGTTCGCGGCCGTGTTGGTGCTGCTGTTATCCGTGGGGTGGGTCGCCAACCACTTCGTCGCATTGATGCCCTTGCTCAGCGTTCGGCAACGCCTCAGCCCGGCCACGCTTGATGCGATCTTCGGCGTCTACGCGGTGGGATTGGTGCCGGGTCTGCTCGTCGGCGGGCGCGCGTCGGACGCGTTCGGGCGGCGGCCGGTGGCGCTGGCGGGTGCGGCGACCGCCGTGGCCGGTACGGTGGCGATGCTGTGCTCTCAGCAGTACGACGTCTTGCTCGTCGGACGCCTGGTCGTCGGGTTCGGCGTCGGCCTGGCCATGAGTTCCTGCACCGCCTGGGCCTCCGATCTGAAGGGTCCGGCCGGGGCCGCCATGGCCGGGGCGGTGTTGATGGGTGGTTTTGCGATCGGCCCGTTCGCCGGGGGGTTGATCGTCAAGGCCGGCCCGGCCGGCATCCTCTTGTCGTTCGTGATCGCGGCCGTGATCGGCGTGGCCGCGATGGCCTTCGCAGTTCTTGCCGCTCGGGGCGCGCGCACCGCCGCGCCGCCAACCACGCAGGTGCAGCAGCCGTCGACGAACCCGGGGCAGGGCGCCGCGCGGGCGTTGAGTTGGGCGATGCCGCTGGCGCCATGGGTGTTCGCGTCGGCGACCCTTGGTTTCGTCGCGATCCCCGGCCGCGTCCACACGGGGTTGGCCGCCCCGATGGCGATCGGCACCGCCACGTTGCTCGTCAACGGGGTCAGCGGACTTATCCAAGTGCTCGCCCGCGCGCGCCGCTGGGGGCCGGGGGCCGGCACCGTCGGCGCCCTGCTGGCCGCCCTGGGCTACGCGGTCACGGCGCTGGCCCCGCCGACGATGTCGCTGGCGTTGGGCCTTTTGCTGTTCCTGGTGCTCGGGTGCGCGTCCGGCCTCTGTCTGCGTGAGGGCTTGATCGACCTGGAGTCCGCGGCGCCGAAACACTTGCGCGGCGCGCTCGTCGGCGCGTTCTACGTGGTGACCTACATCGGTTTCGGCCTGCCGCTCATCTTGGCGACGGTCGGATCGGCGGTTTCGACGACCATTCTCGCGGTGATGGCGGCGTTGGCGTTGTTGGCCGCCGCCACTCGGGCGGTGCGCCTGCGACGCGACGCCCACCGAAAGGGCTGACGCCGCCGTTCGTGGTTCTGGCCGTATGGCTTTCGATCACGTTGGCCGCGTTGCTGGCGTGTTCCCGCGCGCTACATCGCTCCCCTCCGGATGCGTAAGGCGTTGAGGCTTACACCAATTCGCGTAGGGTCTCGATCAGCTTGATCCGCTCGCCGGGCGTGGACGCGATGGGCGAGACGTTCAGGGTGGTAACCCCGGCTTCCCGGAAGGCGGCAAGGCGATCCTTGACGAACGCGCGGCTCCCGATCAGGTTCACGTCGCGCACCAGATCGTCGGGCACCACTTTGGCGGCGCCCTCCTTGTCACCCGCCAGGTAGAGCTCTTGGATCCGGTCGGC
This sequence comes from Mycobacterium sp. E3339, assembly GCF_001666915.1. NCBI lineage: Bacteria > Bacillati > Actinomycetota > Actinomycetes > Mycobacteriales > Mycobacteriaceae > Mycobacterium > Mycobacterium sp. E3339. The sequence goes on from NZ_LZIZ01000229.1 coordinate 18,037, forward strand.
CTGCGGGCCGTAGCCGTAATTGGTGGCCAGCATGTGATAGAAATTCTTGCCCTTGGCCCCCATCCCGCCGATGTAGAGGGCCAAGTGCGGCTTGACGAATTCCCTTAGCGATTCCGCGTTTTCGCCGATCGCCAGCACCGGGCCGGCGAAGATGTCCAGCTTACCCAGGCCGGGATCCCGCTTGGCGCGGCCGGCGGCCAACGCCTCTCCCCACACCTCCTGCGCCTTCTCGGGCAGATAGAAGATCGGCTGCCACCCCTCGGCGACCTCGGCCGCCAGCTCCACATTTTTCGGTCCCAGCGCCGCGATCAGTATCGGAATGCGTTCCCGGACGGGCTGATTGATCAGCTTCAGCGGTTTGCCCAGGCCGGTGCCCTGCCCCGCCGGCAGCGGGATCGTGTAGTACCGGCCCTGGTGTTTGACCGTCTCGCGGCGCCACACCTGGCGGCAGATGTCGATGACCTCGCGGGTCCGGGCGATCGGCGCGTCGTAGGGCACGCCGTGGAAGCCCTCGATGACCTGCGGGCCGGATGCGCCCAGCCCCAGGGTGAACCGCCCGTCGGAGACGTAGTCCAGGCCGGCGGCGGTCATCGCGGTCAACGTGGGCGTTCTGGTGTAGAGCTGCAGGATCCCGGAGGCCAGTTCGACCCGATCGGTGCTGGCGGCCAGGTAGCCCAGCGCGCTCACCGCGTCGAACGAATACGCCTCGGGGACAAAGACGATGTCGAGGCCGGCGCGCTCGAGGTCGGCCACTTCGGCGGCCACGTCCTTGAATCCGCCCGCATAGTTGATGCCCAAACCGATTCGCATCTTGCCCCCTACGCGGTGGTGGACTCGTCGGCCAGCTCGAGCGCCTCGCGCTGGATCCGGTCGAACTGCGCGCCCATCGCCTCCGAAAGCGCTTTGGCGCCCGACAGCGGCCGCACCATCACCATGAAGTCGTCGATGAGCCCGTCGTCGTCGAAGTGCAGGAAGTCGCAACCGGTGATCTTGACGCCGGGCGCCCCGGTGATCCCGGTCTCGAACACGAAAGCGTGGTTGCGCCCGCCGCCGTCGTGGATCTCCCGGATGTAGCGGAAGTCCTCGAAGATTCGCAACACGCCGCGCAGGATCGCCGCGGTTATCGGCTTGCCCACGTACGGCTTGAAGGCCACCGGGCTGGTGAACACGACATCGTCGGCCAGCAGCGCCGCCATGGCCCGCTCGTCACGTTCTTCGACCGCCTTGCGGAAGGGATGCATCCGCCCACCTCACATTTCGTTGGGAAGTGCCGTTGACGCTATGCGGTGCGACCCGACATGTCCATAGTGCGATTAATCACTTTGTTGACTAATCGCGCCGTTGTAGCATCTTTGGATGTCGCTGCGTGACGCGGTACTGGCCGCCCTGCTCGAGGGCGAATCGTCCGGGTACGACCTGGCCAAGGACTTCGACGCCTCGGTCGCCAATTATTGGATGGCCACCCCGCAGCAGCTGTACCGGGAACTGGACCGGCTCGCCGAGCAGGGGCTCATCCAGGCGCGGCTGGTGCACCAGGAGCGCCGGCCCAACAAGCGCCTCTTCTCCCTGACCGACGCCGGGCGCGCCGCGATCGGTGAGTTCACCGCCAAGGCGCCCAGGCCGTCGGCGATCCGCGACGAACTCATGGTGAAGGTCCAGGCCGCCGACGCCGGGGACACCCGCGCCGTGCGCGAATTCATCGACGAGCGCCTGCAATGGGCGACGGCCAAACTGCAACGCTACGAACGGTTACGGGCGCGGGTGCTCGACGGTCGTGACGAGGAGGAATTCCTGGCCGAGGCCGAGCGCATCGGCCCCTACCTGACGCTGCTGCGCGGAATCGCGTTCGAGGAAGAGAACATTCGCTGGGCCAGCCGCGCGCTGGCCGTCATGGAACACCGCCTGTCCGCGCGGGCCGACGAGTGAGCCGACGCCGACCATGGCGCTCGACCGCTATCTCCAGGCGAAGACCGGTTGCTCCAGCTCGTCGACCGGGTCCGGGCGGCCTTCGAGGCACAACCACCGCAGTTGCAACAGCACGGCGCCGGTGGGCGCGTGAATCAGGTCATTTCCCAACGGGATTTGCACCACTGGGCGCGGGCTCTCGGGGATGGTGATGAACCGCGGTGAATCGGCGCGCTGCAATTGATGCAGCCCCACCCGGTACACCGCCACCACCTCGTCGGGCGCCGGGCGGGGATCGAGGCGGCCGCCGCCCCAGATCACGACCGGGGTGATGACGTACCCGGACCGGGTCGGGTAATCGTCCAGCAGCCCAAGCACGGTCGAGGCGGGCAGGGCGATGCCGACCTCCTCACGTAATTCCCGCAGCGCCGCGTCGACGGCGGTCTCGCCCGGGTCGAGGCGACCGCCGGGCAGCGCCCACTGCGCCGCATGCGAACTGAGGCGAGACGCCCTGCGGCACAACAGGAACGCCGCGCCACCGGACACGCCGACCATCCGGCCGTCGAGGCCGTGCGCCGGCATGCCGCGGTCGCCGTTCCACTCGTCCACCGGCGCCGGATCCACCCGGTCCTCGCCCGGGGTCGAGTCCACCAGCACCACCGCCACCGCCGCGTGGCGCTTCGCGGGGTCGGTGACCTCGCGACGGCGATGGCTCGCCAGATGGCCGCCGATCCGCTCACGCAGCGCCTCGTCGTACGGGATGGTCACGAGTTTCCAGACTAGGCCGAAGCCGCCCGCGTCGCGGAACCCCGGTGTGGTTGACTGCGACCGTGCAGAGGGAAACCCTACTGGCCCGGCGCTTCTTCGACCGCTTCGAACCGGTGCACGCGGTGACGTACTTCGCGCCGGAGGCGCGGGCGGCCCTGGACGGCCTGGGTTACCGCGGATTCTGGATGGGCTATTTCGCCGCCCGCTCGGCGCCGCTGGGGATGGTGCCGCGCGAGGTCGTCACCGCCGTCTTCTACAACTTCGCCCCGGAGCGGGTGGCCAAGGCGCTGCCGGCGGCATGGCACATCGCCGGCCCGGACGCGGCGCTGCGCGCCCGGCAGGACTCGGCCGTCGCGGCGCTGCGCCGCTACGGGCTGGAGTCTGCCGAAAGCGTCCGCATCGCAGCGGAATTGGCGGGGAAGGCGGCAAGGCTGGCGCCGCTGGACGGGCGTCCGCTGTTTGCGGCGAACTCGGCGTTGCCGTGGCCCGACGATCCGCTGGCCGCGCTGTGGCACGCGACGACGCTGTTGCGCGAGCAACGCGGCGACGGTCACGTGGCGGTGCTGGCCGCCGCCGGCATCTCGGGCCGGGAATCCAACGTGCTGCACGCCGCGGCGGGCGGGGTGCCGCGCGAGTACATCGCGCGCACCCGCGATTACGACGAGCCGGCGTGGCGGCACCACGAGCAACGGCTGGCCGATCGGGGATTGCTCGATGCTGACGGGTCGCTGACGAGCGCCGGCCGGGAACTGAAAGACCACATCGAGCGGTCCACCGATGCGCTGGCCCTCTCGGCGCTCGACGCGCTCAGCGACGAGGAGGTGGAAACGCTGTTTCGTGCGCTCACACCGATCACCCGCGCCGTGGTGGCGGGCGGCGACGTTCCCGGCCTCACGCCGATGGGGTTGCGCCGCGACGAATTGCACGACGACAGTGCGCATTTGGCTTCCTGACCGCTGCGTGCCCGCGCCGGCGCGTTAGTCTGGCCGCATGAGCAACCAGCGGATACCCGGCGGAGTGGTGCACAAGCTGCCTGCGGACCTGCGCGAGTCGCTGATCGGCAATGCCACGGCGCTGGCCGCGTGGAACGACATCACGCCCTTGGCCCGTAACGAGTTCATCTGCTGGGTGGAGGACGCCAAGCAGGAGGCGACCCGGCAGCGTCGCATCCGCCGGACGCAGGAGGAGTTGGAAGAGGGCAAGCGCCGGCCTTGCTGCTGGCCGGGCTGCAAGCACCGCGAGCGCACCGGCAAATAACTGTCAGCGCCCCAGCGGCTTGTAGAACACCAGCCCGTTGCCCTTGTTGTCGTAGACCACCGCGCGGCGCTCGTGTGCGTCGTCGTACGGACCCTTGACGATGCCACCGCCGCTGGCCTCCACCGCCTTGGCCGCGGCGTCGACGTCGGCGGTCTTGATGCCGACGACGACCTGCCCTGGGATGGGATGGTCCACCGGGGTCGCGAGGGCGAGCGTGACGGGGCCCCCGTCGAGGGCGGCGAAGTGCGCTCCATCGCGGAATTTCAGCGCCATTCCCAGGGTCTCGCTGTAGAACCGGATCGACTCTTCGAGGTCATCTGTCGACAGGATGATCATCTTCACTTCGTGCTCGCTCACGGTGCCTCCTTTGGCCGGATGGCATACAGACTATGCCGCGAGGGCGGCCAGGAGTGGGCGAGCGGTCGAGAGTCAGGTCCGGCCGGCCGGAATGACCTGTCCGTCAAGGTAATCCATGGGCGGCCCGTCCCCACGCCCGGCGTCACGGTCGGCCACCGCGGTGGCCAGGGCGGTGCCGTCCTGAATTGTTCCGACGATCTCGACGTGGTCGTTGACCGTGAAATGCGAAGCGACACCGGCGGGTTCGCCCCCGCCATGGCCGATGAGCGCGGTGTTGGGAGTGACCAGGTAGGTCTGGGTGTACCCGTTGGCGCTGCGCGCGGTCACCGAGCCCGGCGACACGGCGATCACCGTGCCCTCCTGGCGCACCGTCTGCGAGGCCGCCGGCGGCTCCTGGCTGGCCTCGATGGTTCGCTTTTGGCCGTGCGGCGCGTTGAGCAGCAGTGCCGCACACGCCGCCGCACACAGCATGGACGCCGAGGTGACTTCGCACACCGCCGCGACACCCGACCCGCGGCGCGCGGTCCGGCGTACCGCCGGGCTTTGCTCCGGCGTCGAGGGCATCCGATGTTTGGCAGCCACGATCAGTCCTCCCCTGCGGCTTTGCGCCGACGAATGCCGGCGCGCACCGAGTCAGGTTGTTGCTCGTGGATTTACCCCGGGGGCGAAGCTGATAAACCGCCCCGGGTCAGTTACGGGCCGCCCGCGCGGGCGGCGGCGTCGTCAGCCCTTGGTGAGGGTGAACTGCGCGACGTCGGTGTAGCCCTCGCGGAACAGGTCGGCGCAACCGGTGAGGTACTTCATGTACCGGTCGTAGACCTCTTGGGACTGGATGGCGATGGCCTCGTCGCGGCGCGACTCGAGCGCGGCCGACCAGGTGTCCAGCGTGCGCGCGTAATGCAGGCGCAGCGGCTGGTAGAGCTTGAGGCTGAAGCCGGCGCGGGTCGCCTGCTCTTCGACGGTCTTGGCCGCGGGCAGGTCTCCCCCCGGGAAGATCTCGTCCATGATGAATTTCATGAACCGCAATTTGGTCATGGTGATGGGCAGCCCGCGCTCTTCGAACTCCTCGCGGCTGGGCTGAATGATGGTGTGCAGCATCATCACACCGTCGTCGGGCAGCGCCTCGTAGGCCATCTTGAAAAAGTCGGGGTAGCGGTCGCGCCCGAAGTGCTCGAAGGCGCCGATGGACACGATGCGGTCCACCTTCTCGTCGAACTGCTCCCAGCCCTGCAGCAGCGCCCGCTTGCTGCGCGGGCTGGGGTGCTCGTCGAGGCGGCGCTGCACGTGCGCCTGCTGGTTGCGGCTCAGCGTGAGGCCGACGACGTTGACGTCGTACTGCTCGAGCGCCCGGATGATGGTGGTTCCCCAGCCGCAGCCGATGTCGAGCAGGGTCTGGCCCGGTTGCAGCCCGAGCTTGCCCAACGAGAGGTCGACCTTGGCCAGCTGTGCCTCCTCGAGGGTCATGTCCTCGCGCTGGAAGTAGGCGCAGCTGTAGGTCCGCGTCGGGTCGAGGAACAACGCGAAGAAGTCGTCGGACAAGTCGTAGTGCGCCTGAACGTCGTCGAAATGCGGCTCTAGGCTCACGGGCTCGCTGCGGTTCTCGGGCACAAACAACCTCTGACTTTGGTGGATTTTTTCTCGCGTGCGATCGCGGTCGATCGACATGCTGACGCCCCAGTGTATCCGCACGGTTGGCGAAGCCTTTCCCTACGTCGCCCGGCCGGTTGACTGGCCCGCCCCGATGGGACACCATGGCCGCGAACCGTAGCGGGTGAGAAAGGCGGGGCGCCGCGATGGCCGACATCACCATGTTGATCCTCGCCGACCACGAGTGGTTCCGCGAACAGTTCGCCAAGCTGGACTACCTGCAGGCGCAGACACCGGTCGACGCGACCGCCCTGGCGCGGGTGTGGCGTCCCCTCGCCGACAAGCTGGACGTGCACGCCTACATCGAAGAGAAGATCTTCTACCCGCAGCTGCTGAAGCGGGGCACGCAGGACCCCGAGGGCGAGACGCTCGACGCGATCGGGGATCACAACGACATCCGTGACGGCGTGCGCGACGCCAACGCCGCCCTGGTCGGCAGCGAGCAGTGGTGGGCGGCGGTCGGCCGAACCCGCGAGGCCAACGACGAGCACATGGGTGAGGAGGAGCGCGAGGGGCTGTCCGACTTCCGCCGCGCCGCCCCCGCCGGCCTGCGCGAGGCGTTGGGCCGGCAGTACAGCGAGTTCATGGCCGAGCATCCCACCACCAAGGGCTTGCCCATCATCGACCGGGACCCGCAGAGCTACGTCGAGGATGTCGAGGCCACCGCGCCGCCCAAGGAGCGGTCCGAGCCGAAGGACTTTTCGCTTCGCATCGGCAGCCTGAAAGGTCAGTGATTCGGTCGACCAAGGCCCGGTGGCTACGATCGGCCCCCGGTCAGTTCCGACGTACAGCCGGTTGGGAGTGAGAAGTGTTCGGCCCGCGAGACTTCTGGGTACGCAATCGGGCGATGAACGCGCGACCGCGCCGAACGAAATGGGCCCGCGACGAGATCCGGGTCGCCGACCCGGCCATGCGCCAAACCATCATGGGCACCGCGATCGGCAACTTCATGGAGTGGTACGACTTCGGTGTCTACGGCTACATCGCCACGACCATCGCCCAGGTGTTCTATCCGGGTAAGAGCGTCAGCGGCGTCCATCTGATCGCGACCTTCGGCACGCTGGCGGCCGCGTTCATGGTGCGCCCGCTCGGCGGCTTCATCTTCGGCCCGCTCGGCGACCGCATCGGACGGCACCGCGTCCTCGTCGTCACCATCCTGATGATGACGGTGAGCACCACCGTGACGGGCCTGCTGCCCGGCTACAGCGCCATCGGAATCTGGGCGCCCATCCTCCTCGCCATCGCCCGCATCTTTCAGGGCCTGTCGACCGGCGGAGAGTTTGTCGGGGCGATGACCTACCTGGTCGAGCAGGCCCCGGACCACAAGCGCGGCATGATGGTCGGCTTCCTGCCGATGGGCAATCTGGTCGGATTCGTGCTCGCCGGGGGAATGGTCACCGCGCTGCAAAGCTGGCTGCCCGACGACGACTGGCTGGCCTACGGCTGGCGGATTCCGCTGCTGCTCGGCGCGCCCTTCGGCCTGTTCGCGCTCTTCCTGCGGCTGCGACTCAAGGAGTCGTCCGCCTACCAGAACGCGGCCGAGAGCGCGGGGCCGCCGGCCGGCGGGCGGCAGCAATTCCGGCGCACGGTGCTGGACCAGTGGCGGGGTCTGATCATCTGCGCGGCTCTGGTGTTGACCTCCCAGGTCGCGGATTTCATGCTGACCGGTTACCTGCCGACGTACCTCAAGCTGTTCGTGCGCGTCGGCCACACCGCCGGGCTCGTGATGATCGTGGTGACGCTCGCGATCCTGATGGTCACCGTGGTGCTCGTCGCCGCGCTGTCCGACCGCATCGGCGTCAAACCGATCATGTGGACCGGATGCGCACTGTTGATCGTGGGTTCCATCCCCGCCTTCCTGCTCATGCGCTTCGGCGGCATCTACCCGGTGATCTTCCTCGGGGTGCTGCTGATCGGACTGATGGAGCTCTGCTTCGACAGCACCGCACCCGCGATGCTGCCGGCCCTGTTTCCCACCAGCGTGCGCTACGGCGCGCTGGCCATCTCCTACAACATCGCGATATCGGCGGTGGGCGGCACCACGCCGCTGATCGCCCAGGCGTTGGTGTCGGGCACCGGCAACGTCATGGCGCCCGCCTACATGATGATCTTCGGTGGCCTGGTGGGGGCGGTCACGTTGGTGTTCACGCCCGAGGTCGCCGGTAGGCCGCTGCCGGGTTCCGGGCCCGCGGTGGAAACCGAGCAGGAGGCGCGCGCGCTGGCCGACGACGTCAGCTAGCGACGTTTATTTTCCGCGATCCTGCCTAATCTCTTTAGGCATGCGGACCGCGTTTCACCACCAGTTGGGAACGCTCACCCAACAGCTCGGGGCGATGTGCGCGATGGCCGGGGAGGCCATCGCGCTGGCCACCGAGGCGCTGCTGAAAGCCGACCTGGTGCTGGCGGAACGCGTCATCGCCGGCCAGGCGGACATCGTCGCCGTCGACCACGACGTCGAGGAGACCGCGTTCGCGCTGCTGGCATTACAGGCGCCGGTGGCCACGGATCTGCGCGCGGTGGTGAGCGCGATCCACATCGCCGCCGACGCGCAGCGGATGGGCGGGCTGGCGGTGCACGTCGCCGAAATCGCCCGCATGCGTCATCCGCGCAACGCGCTGCCCGGCGACGTGCGCCGGCACATCGCCGAGATGGGCGATGTGGCCGAGCACCTGGCCTTCGGCGCCCGCGAGGTGTTGCTGGCCCAGGATCCGGGCGGCGCGGCGCAAATCCGCCGCGACGACGACGCGATGGACGAACTGCATCACCAATTGCTTGCGGTGCTGATGGACCCCGGCTGGCCGCACGGCGTGGCCGCCGCGGTGGACGTCACGCTGTTGGGGCGCTTCTACGAGCGATTCGCCGATCACGCCGTGCAGATCGCCCGGCGGGTCATCTTCCAGGCCACCGGGCAGTAGGCGAAAGCGCCTGCAACCAAACGGCTTCCGTGTGAGGAGCCGCGGCGTGGGTATATAAGCCAGGTGAAGCCGCCTTGCCGCCCCCTCTTCACCGCCCACGTCCTGCCCGGGCCGGCGCGCTGATGGCCAAGCCCAAGGCGGTCCCCGAGGACTTGCGCCGGTTGGCCGCGGCACACGGCGTCGCCACCTCCTACCGAAACGAACGACGCGAACCCGTCGAGGTCGACGCCGACGTGGTGATCCGCGTGCTCGGCCTGCTGGACGTCGATGCCGCCAGCGAGGCCGGCCGGCGCCAAGAGTTGGCGAACCTGGCGGCGCGTGAGCGCGCCGGCGCCCTGGCGCCCACCATGGCCGTGCGCGTGGGCGGACGACCCCGGCGGCTGCCCGGGGCCGCGGTGTTGATGGGCGAGGACGGCGACCGGATCGAGGTGCGCGACGAGCTGCCCGCGGACCTGCCCGCGGGCTGGTATCGGCTTCAGCTGCGCGACGGCCAGGAGGCCACCCTGCTGGCCGCCCCACCGCGGGTGCCGCCTACGCCGGCGACCTGGGGGTGGATGCTGCAGCTCTACGCGTTGCGCTCGGGCCGGTCCTGGGGCATTGGCGACCTGGGCGACCTGCGCGAGTTCCTGAGCTGGACCGCCACCGAACACGGCGCGGGTGCCCTGCTGCTCAACCCGCTGCACGCGCCGGGGCCGACGCATCCCGTACAGCCGTCGCCCTACACCCCATCCAGCCGGCGGTTCGCAAATCCGCTGGCCCTGCGCATCGAGGACCTCGACGCCTATTCCCGCGCCGACCCGGCCACCCGCGCGGAGGTCGATGCGCTACGGGTCTCGGCGACCACCGAGCGGATCGACTACGACCTGGTGTGGGCGGCCAAGCGGTCGGCCCTGGAGCTGCTGTGGCGCGCCGAGGGCCGACCCAGCCCGTTGGACGGCCCGGGCGCCGAGACGGGGTTGCGCGACTGGGCCACCTATTGCGCCCTGGCCGAGCGGCACGGCGGCCGGTGGACCCGGTGGCCGGCGCCGCTGCGCGATGTCGCCGGGCCGGCGGTCACGGCGGCCCGGCGCGACCTGGCGCCCAGGGTCGCCTTCCATGCCTGGGTGCAGCATCGCTGCGACGAACAGCTGACGGCGGTGCGCGACGCCGCCCGGGCGGCGGGCATGGCACTCGGCGTCGTAGTGCACGTAGGTGCCGCGGTCCGGGCCGTCGCCCGGCGGAATCCACCACAGCCGCCACAGCCCGGCGACGTGGTCGATCCGCAGGCCGTCGGCGTGGGCCAGCACGGCGCGCAGCATGTCGCGCAGCGCGGCGTAGCCGGTGGCGGCGAGGCGGTCCGGCCGCCACGGCGGCAGTCCCCAATCCTGACCGCGCGGGGTGAAGTTGTCCGGCGGCGCCCCGATGCTGACCCCGGTGGCGAGCATGTCGGCCAGCGCCCACGCGTCGGCGCCGTTCGCGTCCACGCCCACCGGCAGGTCGTGCAGCACGCCGAGTGCCATGCCCGCCGCCCGGGCGGCGTCGCGCACCGCCGTCAGCTGTTCGTCGCAGCGATGCTGCACGGC
>NZ_LZIZ01000230.1:0-10657 GCF_001666915.1 Mycobacterium sp. E3339
CGCTGGTGACGTTCGCGGTGCGGGCGATCTCACGGATAGTGGCGCGGGAGTAGCCCGCCGTGGCCACACAACGCATGGTGGCCACGATGATTCGCTGGCGGGTGTCCTCGCCGCTGGCGCCCACCGGGCGTCCCCGCTGCGCCCGCGTCACCGTGCTCCGCCCACTCGCGTGTCCTGTCCGCCGGGCCTCGAAGCCCGACAGCATCGAATATAATCGACTGATCGATTAGCCCGGGGTTCGCGGAGGCAAATGAGCGTTCTGCCGTCACAGCTGGGGCGCCCGGTGGGCGCCGATGGCGAGCAGACCCGCGCGCGCGTCATCGCCGCGGCGATGCGGTGCGTGGCCGAGATGGGCTACTCCCGCGCCACTATCCGTGAGATCGCCCGCACCGCGAACGTCACCAGCGCCAGCCTCTACAACTACTTTCCCAACAAGGCCGAACTGATCAAGGCCGCGATCGCGGCGCGAACCGACGTCGCGCTGCCACGGCTGCGGGCGGCCGCGGCGCGATCCGGCGACGCCGTCGACCGCATCGAGGCGGTGCTCGACGAATCGGGCCGGTTGATGCGCGAGTATCCCGACCTCGCCGCCTTCGAGTGGGTGATCCGCGCGCAGGGCACCGGGGCGCTGCATCCGCACCTCGAGGCCGGCGCGGGATTCCAGGCGTTCCGCGAAATCATCGAGGGCGTCATCGACGAAGCCGTCCGAGGCGGCGAGCTCCCGGACCACTGCGATCGGGACAGCGTGGTCGAGGCGGTCTACGCGCTCATCTATGGGCTGGTCGAGCTGGCCGCCACGTCGCCGCCCGGGGACTACCACGCCGCGCTGGACTCGGCCAAGAAGATGATCAGGGGAACGTTGTTCAGCCGGGTCGGTCGAAGCCGGCCTTGATATGATCAAGCGATTGATTATATAGTCGGGCCCACGAGAGGATCGGGTCGTGACTGAGACCGTTGGCGTGCCGTTCGACGTGGACGCGCTGCGGCGCAAGTACGCCGAAGAACGCGCGCGGCGACTGCGCCCGGATGGCATCGCGCAGTATGTGGAGATCGCGGGCGCGTTCGCCCACTTCGCCGACGACCCCTGGGCCGACGGGCAATTCGCCCGCGAGCCGCTGACCGACGACGTCGACGTGGCGATCATCGGCGCCGGCTTCGGCGGGCTGTTGACCGGGGTGCGGCTGCGCCAGCTCGGCGTCGAGAGCGTGCGCCTGATCGACAGGGCGGCCGACGTGGGTGGCACGTGGTACTGGAACCGCTACCCGGGTATCGCCTGCGACGTCGAGTCCTATGTGTACATGCCATTGTTGGAAGAGCTCGGCTACGTCCCCAGCGAGAAGTACGCCAAGGGGCCCGAGATCTTTGCGCATTGCCAGCGTATCGCCCGGCGCTACGGCCTTTACCGCGACGCGTGCCTGCAGACCGATGTGCGCGAGATACGTTGGGACGCGCAGCAATCGCGCTGGATCATCCGCACCAACCGCGGCGATCAGATGCGGGCGAGGTTCGTGTCGATGGCCAACGGTTACCAGGCCAAGCCCAAGCTGCCCGGCATCGAGGGCATCGGCGCGTTCCGCGGGCACGCCTTCCACACCAGCCGGTGGGACTACGCCTACACCGGGGCGAATCTGGAACATCTCGCCGACAAGCGCGTCGGCATCATCGGCACGGGCGCAACGGCGATCCAGTGCGTCCCCCACCTTGCCAGGGCGGCGCGGCGCCTCTACGTCTTCCAGCGCACGCCGTCGTCGGTGGACGTGCGGGCCAACCGCGCCACGGATGCGCAGTGGGCCAGCACATTACGGCCGGGCTGGCAGCGCCAACGCATCGAGAACTTCCAGATCCTCACCGCCGGCGGCCAGGCGGAGGAGGACCTCGTCGCCGACGCCTGGACGAGCATCACGCGCAAGCTTCCGGTGATGCGGCATGACGGGGACGGCGTCGTGGACCCGGCACAACGCGGACGCGACATCGAGATCGCGGACTTCGCCAAGATGGAGGAGATCCGGGCGCGGGTCGACGAGATCGTCACCGACCGGGACACCGCGGAGGCGCTCAAACCCTGGTACGGGTACTTCTGCAAACGGCCCTGCTTCCACGACGAGTACCTGCAGACGTTTAACCGCGACAACGTGACCCTGGTCGACACCCGCGGTCGCGGGGTGCAGCGCATCACCGAGTTCGGCGCCGTCGTCGACGGCGTGCCCTACGAGCTCGACTGCCTGATCTTTGCAACGGGTTTCGAGGTGGGCACCGACTACTGCCGCCGCACCGGGTTCGAGCTCATCGGCCGCGGCGGGGTGTCGTTGACGACCGATCACTGGTCCGACGGGGTGCGCACCTTTCAGGGCCTGTGTACCACGAACTTCCCGAATTGCTTCATCGAGAGCATCGCCCAGGCGGGCCTGACGGTGAACTTCCCCTACCTGCTGGACGTGCAGGCCACCCACGCCGCGTGGATCATCGCCTGGGCACTCGAGCATGGCGTCACCGAAGTGGAGGCCGCACCCGCCGCCGAGGCCGCCTGGGTGGACACCGTCGTCGCCCGCTCGACCGCCAGCGCCGAGCGGTCCCAGACGTGCACCCCCGGCTATTACAACCGGGAGGGTAAGGCGGACAACAAGACTCGGCAGGGCAGCTTCTTCTTCGGCGCGCCGACCGAGTACGCCGACATGCTGCGCGCCTGGCGGGCACGCGGTGATCTGGACGGCTATCTGATTCGCGGGGCCGGGCCGTGACCAGCCGCCGGGCCCGCTGGCGCTATGGCGTCGGCCGCCTGCGGGCCGCGACCCGGCGCCGGCGGCCGCCCAGGGTGGCCATCATCGGCGCCGGCTTCGGTGGCCTCGGCGCCGCCGTCGCGCTACGCCGGGCCGGCATCGACGATCTGGTGATCATCGAGAGCGACGACGGCGTCGGCGGCACCTGGCGGCGCAACACTTATCCCGGCGCGGCGTGCGACATCCAGAGCCATCTCTACTCGTTCTCGTTCGCGCCCAACGCATCCTGGAGCCGCACCTACGCCCGGCAACCCGAAATCCTGGCCTACCTCGAATCGGTGGCGGACGATTTCGACCTGCGCCGGCATCTGATGCTCGGCACCCGGGTGCGCTCGCTGTGCTGGACCGGCGGGGCCTGGGAGTGTCGGCTGGACCGCGCGGGCGGCAGCGCCAGCCTGACCGCGGACGTCGTCGTGTGCGCCGTCGGATTGTTCGGTGCGCCCAGGCTTCCCGACATCGCGGGCCTCACCGACTTCACCGGTGCGCTGATGCACACCGCGCGGTGGGATCACCATGTCGACCTGGCGGGCAAGAAGGTGGCGGTCATCGGCACGGGTGCGAGCGGGGTCCAGGCGGTTCCAGAACTGGCCAAGATCGCCGATCGCGTGAGCGTCTTCCAGCGGACGCCGCCGTGGATGGTGCCCAAGGACGATCGGCCCTACAGCGCAACAGAATTGGCAACGTTCCGCCGCGATCCCCTTGCCGTGCGCCGCACCAGGTGGCAAATCTGGAAGTTCCAGCACGACAACACGGCGACCTTCGCCGACGACCCCGTCGTCACCGCGCGCACCCAGGTCGCCACGTCGTTCTTGGAGCGCACCGTTGCCGACGAGCGGCTGCGCCGCGCGTTGACGCCGGACTACCCGTTCCGGTGCAAGCGGGTGTTGCTGGGCGACGAGTTCTACCGCGCGCTGCAGCAGGACAACGTCGAGCTGATCACCGACCCGATCGAGCGGATCGGCGAGTCATCGGTGCTCACCACGGCGGGCCGCGCGGTGCACGCCGACGTGATCGTGCTGGCGACGGGGTTCGAGACGTCGCGCTACCTGTCGGGCATCGACGTGATCGGGGCGGGCGGACGGCGGCTGCACGAGCGGTGGGGCGACGACCCGAGCGCGTACCTGGGCGTCGCGGTGAGCGGCTTCCCGAATTTCTTCATGCTCTATGGCCCCAACACCAACCAGGGCGGCAACTCGATCGTCTACATCCTCGAGGCCGGCGCGCGGCTCGTCGCCAGCGCGGTCAGCAGGGTTGCGCGCAAGGGCGGCCACGTGGACGTGCGCCCCGAAGCCGAAAAGCGCTACAACGACAGCCTTTCCGCGGACCTCGAACGCACCATCTGGACCCAGTGCGACAGCTACTTCCGGTCGCCCAGCGGGCGCATCGTCACCCAGTGGCCGTACACCGAGCTGGAGTATGCGCGGCGGACCTGGCGGCTGCGGCCGCGGGACTGGCTGCTAGGCAAGGCCGAAGTCGATGACTCCGCGGATCAGGCGGCCGGCAGCCAGGTCGGCGTAGGCGTCGTTGATGTCGTCGAGCCGGTAGCGTCTGGTGATCATCTCGTCGAGGAGTAGCTGACCCGACTCGTACAGCGTTGCCAGCAGCGCGATGTCGCTCCTGGGGTTGCACGATCCGAACACCGTGCCGCACAACGTCTTGTTCATCAGGATGAAGTCCTGCAGCGCGACGGCGATCGAGTGCGTGGCCGGCGCCGGGAGCCCGGTCAGCACGCAGGTGCCGCCCTTGCGGGTCAGCGCCAGCGCCGCCCCGACGTCGGTCTCGCCGATCATGGCGGGGGAGACCACGACCGCGTCCGCCAGCACGCCCCGGGTCAGGTCCCGCACCAGCTCGAGCGCGTCGGCCGCGGTCGTGGCCGTGTGGGTCGCCCCGAACCGGACGGCCGAGGTGCGCTTGAAGTCGCTTACGTCCACCGCGACGATGCGGGCCGCGCCGCTGATGCGGGCGCCCTGCACGGCCGCGGTGCCGATTCCGCCGGTGCCGATCACCACCACCGTGTCACCGCCGCGCACCCCGGCGCGCCGCGCCGCCGAGCCATACCCGGTGGGAACCGCGCAGGCCAACAGCGCGGCGGGCACCAGCGGAAAGCTCGGATCGATCTTCACCAGTGAATTCGCCGCCACCACAGTGTGTTCGGCAAAGGCGCCGATTTTGGACACGTGGCCGAGGTTCCGCCCGTCGCGCGTGTGATGGCGGAAGGTGCCGTCGGTCGGCATGCCCGGCGCGAGCGTCCCCGACCCGGTGTCGCACAGGTACTCCATCCCAGAGGCGCACCATCGGCACCGGCCGCAGACCGCTACGAACGACGTGACGACGTGATCGCCCGGCGTGAACTCGTCGACGCCGGGCCCGACGTCGACGACCACCCCGGATCCCTCGTGGCCGCCGATCGTCGGAGACATGGCCGGTAATCCCATGGCGCGCAACGTCTCCGGGGGCGCGGCGAGGCGGCCCTGGCGGATGTGTTCGTCGGAGTGGCAGAGGCCGGCGGCGGCCAGCCGCACCAGGACCTCGCCGGCCTTGGGCGGATCCAGTTCGAACTCCTCGACCGACCACGGGCTGCGGTAGTCGTGGAGGATGGCCGCGCGGCTTCGCATCGCCTCGTGCCGCCTTTCTGCCGGGCGCTCACAGCGACACAAATACTATCAATTGATTGATTACCGACCCGGGTCGGCGGACGGGTTACCGGGCGGCGCCCGCGGCCACCTCGATGTCGCCGGCCGCGGCCGCGGCCCGCAATTGGTGGAAATCGTCGAGCGACTTGTCGGCGTACGCGTAGCACCACTCGGCCACCGCGTCGTGCACCGTGGCGCTGGTGCCGACGTATCCGCGCAGCAACGACGCGTTCGCGCTTTGAGAATGCGCCCGCGCCAACAGCACCGCGCAGGCGGTGACGTAATCGCGAAAGGTTGCGGCGCCCATGCCCTCGGTCTCCACCGTGCCCTTCATGTCATGGAACTGACGGACGTAGTAATCGCTGCCGTCCTTGCGGGTGGCGCCGAGGAACACGTCCGACATCGCCTGCAGCATTCGCTGGCCGTCCACGACGCGGACGCCCTGACCCTTGGCCTCGACGGCGGCCGCAAGGGTGGCGGGCTGGCGCCAACCGCCGTATTCGTCCAGCACCGATCGGGTCGCCTCCTTGATCTGCAGAATCAGCGGGGTGCGGTTGGGGCCCACCAGGATGACCAGGTAGCAGCGCGTGCCGACGCTGCCCACGCCGACCACCCGCAGCGCCATATCGGTGACGCGAAAGTGCGACAGCAGCAGCGCGACGTCGGCGGGGACGGTGGCCAGATATTCTTGAATGGATTCCATCAGCACGGCTTCGACGTCCTCGTCGACGTGCTGCAGCACCGGTGGGGCCTCCCGTAGCCGCGGTGTGCCGTCGGCGCCAATCTCGGTGAGCTGTTTGAAGACTCGCACCGATGTCCGGCGGCGCGCCCGGGATGCCGTTCGATGGATCACTCCGAGCAGGCCCTTGGACACCTGCACGGCGTGCCGCTCTGGTTCGACCCGCAGGTAGTAGCGGTCCAGCACGTTCATCGCCAGCATCGCCTGCAGGCTGGTTTGGTAGCCGACCAGCGCCTGCTCGACGCAGCGGCGGATGGCCCTGGCACGGTAGCCGGCGTGGCGGCCGCCGACGATCGCGCTGGTGATCAGGCGTTTGACGTCCCATTCGGCCGGCGCGACGGCGGCCTCGTCGAAGTCGTTCAGGTCGAACACGATTGAGCGGTGCGGCGCCGCATACATGCCGAAGTTCGATATGTGGGCGTCACCGCAGCACATCACTTCGATCCCGCTCGACGGGCTGGCGCCGAGGTCGGCGGCCATGACCGCCGCCGACCCGCGATAGAACGAGAACGGATCTGCAAGCATTCGGGCGAACCGCAGCGGCACGAGATCTCCTAGGCGACCGGTGTTTTGCGCCACCAGGATTTCGGTTGCCAAGCGGTCGGACGGAGTCAGTTGCGCGAGGGTGCGCCGCGGCACGGTCTTGCGCAGCGCGCGGCCGCGTGCCACGTCCCGGTCGGGATCTTCCAGATCGATCAGGCGTTCGCGCAGCACCGGTTGCGGCATCCGCTCAGCATAGGTAGCGAGGCCACGGCCGCGGTCGGCTTTGACGCCCCCGACCACGGGCGTACTTATTTTCAGCCTGATTCTCACCGCTGCACCCCGACGGGCCGATCGTTAACATGCTTAAAAAGTTTGGTGCCAGAAGAACGGCCATTGCCGCGGGAGGACGCCTGGATGCTGGACGCGCGTCCGAGACTCCCGCGGTGGCGGGTCAACTGGCTCACCGTCCTCGGCGTCGTGGCCATCGTGGTCGCGGCCGGGGCGATCGCGGTGAAGAACGTTTCCCCCCAAGGGGCCAACCGGATCCTCAACGTTTCCTACGACCCCACGCGCGAGCTCTATGCCGCCATCGACCGGACATTCGTCGCGCAATATCGCGCGCAGACCGGAATCACGCTGGATATCAAGGAATCTCACGGCGGGTCGGGGCGGCAGCTGCGCAGCGTGCTGGACGGCAGCCAAAAAGCCAGCGTGGTGTCGCTGGCGCTGATCAGCGACATCGACACGCTGAGCAAGCGCGGGCTCGTCGCGACCGACTGGCAGCGGCGGCTGCCGAACCGTTCGGTGCCGTACACGTCGACCATCGTCTTCGTCGTCCGCAAGGGCAATCCCAAGGCCGTGCGCGACTGGCCCGACCTGATCAAGGGTGACGTGTCCGTGGTGACCCCAAACCCGCGCAGCTCGGGTAACGGTCAGCTCAGCGTGCTGGCGGCCTGGGGCTCGGTGACCACCCGCGGCGGCAGCCAGGCCCAGGCGGCCGACTACGTGCGGACGCTGTTGCGGCACGTCGCGGTTTCCGACGCCGGCGCCCGCAGCGCCGGCGACAGCTTCACGCTGGCCAGGGTCGGCGACGTGCAGCTGACGTGGGAGAACGAGGCGCTGCGTGAGGTCGCGGCCAACCAGGACGAACTCGAGCTCGTCTACCCACCGGTCAGCATTCTCGCCGAGCCCGCGGTGGCGTGGGTGGACGCCAATCTTGCGGACGCGAAGACGGCGGGCTACGCGAAGGCCTACCTCGACTACCTGTTCACCGACGCGGGCCAAGAACAGGCGGCCCAGTACGGCTACCGACCGTTCAAGCCGGAAATCCTTGCCCGGCACGCGGATCGGCTTCCTCCGCTGGCCCTTTTCCCGATCGGTGCCATAGCCAAGGACTGGGCCGACGCGCGCGAACAGTTCTTCGGCACCAACGGAATCCTCGACGCGATCTCCGCGCCGCCCGGCGCGGTGTCGGGAACATAGCGAAGACGAGCACACGGTGGCCATCGGTTTCAACTACGACCTGGTGAAGGGCCGGCATGACGTGATCGCCGGGCTCACCGTGGCCGCGATCTCGTTTCCTCAGGCGATGGCGTACGCGCTGATCGCCGGGGTGGATCCCCGGTTCGGCGTGTATTCGGCGATCGTCGTGACGATCGTCGCCTCGGTCTTCGGATCTTCGTCGCATCTGATCAACGGTCCGACAAGCGCGATCTCGCTGCTGGTGTTCACGGCACTGGCGTTCATCGATTCCGAGAACGCGACCGAACTGTTCGAGGCACTGTTCCTGTTGGCCGTGCTGGTCGGCGCGTTCCAGATCGTGATCAGCTTGTTCAGGCTCGGCAACCTGACCCGCTACATCTCCGAGTCGGTGATCATCGGCTTCATGGCGGCGGCGGCGTTTCTGCTCGCCATCGGCCAGCTGGGCAACGCGCTCGGCGTGCGGGACAAGGGCAACGGCCACATGCAGGTTTTGCGCCGCGTGTGGCTGACATTGGCGCACGGTGACCACATCAACTACCGTGCCCTGACGCTGAGCGCCGCGGCGGTGGTGCTGGCCGTGGTTCTGCGGAAGTTGGTGCAGCGCTACCGATGGCCGCAGATCGACATGCTCGCCGTGCTGATCCTCACCGGGCTGGTCGCCTATCTCGCGGGCTGGTCGGTTCCGGGCTCGAACGGGCACACCGCCGTCGCGGTGGCCGCCAAGATCCCGCGCAGCCTGCCCACCGCGCACGTTCCCGAGGTGCACACCGACTGGCTGCCGCACCTGTCGAGCGGCGCGCTGGCCATCGCCTTCGTCGGCATCATCGAGGCGCTGTCGATCGCCAAAGCCATTGCCTATCAAACCAACCAGCAGATCGACTACAACCGGCAGATCATGGCCGAAGGGCTGGCAAACCTCGCCGGCGGCTTCTTTCAGAGCCTGCCGGGCTCGGGGTCGCTGTCGAGGTCGGCGATCAACTTCCAGTCCGGCGCCCGCACGCGCTTCTCCGGAATCGTCTCGGCCGCAACGGTGGCCGCGGCGCTGCTGATGTTCGCGCCGTTGCTGCGGTACGTCCCGCAGGCGGCGCTGGCCGGGTTGCTGCTGGTGACCGCCGCCCGGCTGGTCGACTTCAGGCGCCTGGTCTACACGCTCAAGGCGTCGAAGTACGACGCCGGGCTCGTCATCGTGACCGCGTTCACCGGCGTGGCGATCGATCTGGACAAGTCGGTGTTGCTCGGTGTGGTCCTCTCGATTCTGCTGTTCGTGCCGCGCGCGGCGAAGCTGAAGGCCAGGGAGCTCGTCGTCACGCCCGAACGCGTTGTGCGGGAACGCATCCCCGGCGACCCGGTTGATCCATCGATCGTGATCTACGACCTGGAGGGCGAGTTGTTCTTCGGTGCAGCACCGGAACTCGACCGCTACCTTTCCGAGATCGGCCGACGGGTCGCCGACGACGGCCTCACGTTCGTGGTGTTGCGGCTCAAACGGGTGCGACATCCCGACGTCGTCTGCATCGAGCGCATCGAGCATTTCCTGCGCGACGAGACCGCGCGCGGGGTGACGATCCTGTTGGCCGGCGTGCGCCCGGACACCCTCGGCGTTTTGCACAACGTCGGGTTCCAGGGTTGGTTCCCCGCCGAGCAGGTCTTCCCCGAGGAGGACGAGGAATTCTCGGCGACGCTCAAAGCGGTGCGCTACGCGCACAACAAGAGCGATGTTCAGTCGCCCGTCACCACCCCGCCCGAACTCGCCCCGCACCCGGAGCTGTACTACCTGGTCTGACCCGACGGGCTCAGCCGGCGGCGGCCACCCGCGCCCGCTCGGTCATCGACGCGATGACGCCGCCGTCGTTGAGGATGTCGGTGCCGGTGAGGTAGCCCGCCTTCTCGCTGGCGCAGAACGCGAGCAGCTCGGCCATCTCCTCGGGCTTGCCCCACCGCGGGACCGCGGCGTTGGTCACCATCGCGCCGGCGCCGGCCTGCTCTTCGAGCCTGCCCATCTCGGTGTCGATCGAGCCCGGCGAAACCGAGACGATGCGCAGCCCGCGGCCGTTGAATCTTTCCGCCTGGGACTGGCTGTACCACTTGACGAAGCTCTTGCTGACCGCGTACGCGATGCCGGATCGCGCCTCCTCGGGCACGATGTTGCACGTCGTCATCAGGGCGTCCAGGAAGGCGCCGGCGTCGTTCAGCGCGAGCGGAAACTGGTCCACCGGAACCATTTCCGCGGGCAGGATGTGGGCCGCCATCGACGCCACGTTGACGATCGCGGCGCCCTCGCCGGCCTCGGCGTAGAACGCCTCGTTGACGTTGAGCGTGCCGATCGCGTTGGTCCGCATGACGTAGTCGGCGGGGCCCATGCTCGGGCTCACCCCCGCGGTGTGGATGACCGAGGCGAGCCTGCCGAGGCCCTTCGCGGTGTCGAGCAGGCCAGTCACCGCGCCCCGGTCGGTGACGTCGCAATTGACCGCGGTGGCGTTCGCCCCGAGCTCTCCCAGGGTTGCCGCCGCGGCCTCCAACCGGTCCTGCCGAACGTCGCAGAG
>NZ_LZIZ01000231.1:0-1079 GCF_001666915.1 Mycobacterium sp. E3339
GTGTTGAGGTTGGTGTGGAAGGTCAGGGTGTCGTGACCGTCGCGCTGCAGGGTGCCGATGGACAGGTAGCCGGAACCCCCACGGCCGGAAAGGGTTTCGCCGATGGCGTGGGTGAGCAAGGGGTGGGCGCTGATTTCGATGAAGGTGTGATGCGCGGCGCCCGCGGCTTCGATCGCCTGCTGGAAGCGGACGGGGTTGCGCATGTTGGTGGCCCAGTGTTCGGCGTCGAAGACCGGGCGGCTGTCGAGGTCCGCGTAGGTGGTGGACAGGATCGGGATGGCCGGTGGGCGTGGGGCGAGGTCGGCCAGTTGCGATCGCATCAGGGGCTGCAGGGGGTCCATCGCCGAATTATGCGGGGCCACTTCGATGTTGACCCGCCCGGCGAAGTGGTTGCGGGCGCGGACCCTGGTGATGAGCTCGTCGATCTGCTGGGTCGGCCCGGCGATGACGGTTTGGCGTGGCGAGCCGTAGATCGCCAAGCTCACCTGCGGATGGTCGGCGATCAGCGCCTCGGTGGCGGCGGCGTCGAGCTCGAGCGCGGCCATGGTGCCTTGCCCGGACAGCGGCGCCATCAACGCCGAACGCGTCGCGGTCACCCGTAATCCCTCGGCGGGGGTGAGCGCACCGGCGACCACCGCGTCGGCCACCTCGCCCATGGAATGGCCGATGACGAGGTCGGGCGTGATCCCGTAGGACCGCCACAGCGCGGTCAGCGCGAGCTGCATCCCGATCAGCCCCAGCTGGATCTGTTCGATGCCGACGAGCTCCTTGCCGGTGGCGATCACGTCGTGCAGCGAAAACCCCGCCTGGGCCACGAAATCGGGTTCCAACTCGGCGATCGCCGCGGCGAAGGCCGGTTCGTCGGCGAGCAGCCGGCGGCCCATGCCGGCCCACTGCGAGCCCCGACCCGAATACACGAACACCGTGCCCGGCCCCACCGCCACCTCGCGGCAACCCACCAGGCCAGGGGCCGGCTCACCGGCGGCCAGCGCCCGCAATCCCGCGACCGCCTGGTCCCGATCGGCGGCGGCCAGCGTGGCGAAGCTGGCGTGCCGCGGCCGGTGGTGGTTGAGCGTGTG
>NZ_LZIZ01000232.1:0-10892 GCF_001666915.1 Mycobacterium sp. E3339
CTGACCGACGCCGAGGCCGCGAACATCCTGGGCGCCACGGGCGGCGGCGCGACCGGGCTGCCGGCCGGCGTCATCGAACCGACGCTGGAATTCGGAACCACGACGGCGGGTTTGTGGTCCTTGGAGCCGTCGATCAGCAGCAGGCCGAGCCCGGCGACCGCTCCGAACGCCGCGACCACCGCCCCCGCCAGCAGGGCGCTCGTTCCCCGCGAGCGCGGCTTCGCGATCACGTTGGTGGCCGCCGAGTCGTCAAACTCGCCGGGCTGGGACAGCGAACCGTCCTCGATCTCGGGGTCGCCCAGCGGGCTCGAGGCCCATGCCTCGCCGACGGTCAGGTCCTCGTGCGGGAGGGCGGCGAAGGTCGTCGACTGAAAGTCTTCGATGGCGCTCATGGCTGTTCCTCACTGTGGTCGCGACCCCCGATGGGCCGCCGTCACAGGTAGGAGCAGCCAGCCCGGACGGCGCGGACACATTTTTCGGGAAAAATGCGGCGAATACCTCATGCGCCGAAGCGGTCAATCGCGCACAGTAGGTTGACGAGCGCTCGAGAACCGGGCGTGAAAGGACTGCCGTGTCATTGTTGGGAAGCCTGAAGGCGGCGCGGGCCGAGGCACGGCGCGCCAGAGACGCCGAGTTCGCCCGCCTGGTCGCATTGCCGCCGACGGAGGAGCTGGCCGCGCAACTCATGGCCGCATTCGGGCCCGACGGGCCCAAGCGCGGCAAACCGTTGACCCAGTACGACGTCATCAAATGGGTGCTCCGCCGTGCGGAGTTCACTTCCCGCGGCCAGCGAGCCACGAGCTTCAAGAAGCTCGTCGGGCCCGTGCGTGGGGCCCTGCAGGTGTTGGAGCACAGCGAACTGGTCTACCTGAGCGTCGGGGGCGAGGGGAAGCCCGACAAGTGGCATCCCACCAATCGGGGAATGGTAGCGCTGGACGAAGGGTATGACGCTGTCGCGCAATGCATCTCGGCCCGACGGCTAGGGCAAGACGGAACCCGGTGAGCCGAGAGGCCGGCGCCACCGAGGCCGAATTGTTGGGATCGGGAGCGCGGCCGGGACGGTTCGCTGGCATACCGATGCAGACCATCGCCCGAGGGCACACGCGAAAGGAACGACCATGAAGTTCAGGGCCCGCGCGCAGCACGACCCGGCGCTCAACCAGCAGGCCGCCGCCGTGGCGGCGGAAATCCTGCGTCAACCGGTTGAGGCGGCCACGCGATGCGAGCAGACGTCGACCAAAGCCATGCAGATGTATCCGTCGGCCGGGGGCGAGGTGAATTGGCGAAGCGTGCCCAACGGCACCGGCCTACCGAAGAGTTTCATCTTGGCCGTCACCGCGTCTGGCATCTACGCGCTCGAAGACAAGCAGCACCGAGGCGTCCTGGTGCCCGGCAACGTCCTCAAGGCGTGGGATCGCTCGGGCTTTCGGGCCCAGGCCGGCAACGACGTGGCGGCCAGGGCGCGCGGGCTGGCCGACGACCGGCAGATCATCACCCTGTGGCTGCCGATCGACGGCGACAGCGGCCGGGTGGCGCAGCAGATCGCCGCGCAGCGGGCGGCTTCCGGCCAGCGCATCCCGGCCCTGCCGCACGCCTTCGTCATCGCCAAGGACGAGTCGGGCCAACGCATCATCGACGCGCTGGGCGCGGCGGCGGCGCCGCCGCAAGGTGCCGGGCCGAACATCGTCATCGGCGGCCGGCGGCTCGAAGACATCGTCGCGGGCGCCGCGCCGCAACGCCCGGCCGCCGAGCGCCTGCGCGAGCTCGAGGAGCTGCGCGCGGCCGGGGCGATCACCGACGCCGATTACACCCGCAAGCGGGCGGAGATCATCGCGGCGATCTGAGTCGCGAGTGCCGGGGGCGCGGGCCCCGGGGGCGCCGCCCGCCCGCGGCACGTCGTTGCGCGGCGCGCGCGGTCAACCCGGCTATGCCCGTGCCGTTGCTCGTTTCCTGCCGCCACGACGAGATCGGCGAAGACCACCCCCGCCGATCGCCTTCATGTGCCCCTGAGCGCGCCTTACACCTTGGCGATGCTCACCCGGACGCCGTCGCCGATATCGGCGCCGTCGGCGGGTTCCCCGAATTCGAAACGGGTGGCAAGGATCTCGCCGGCGATCAGGTCGCGATGCGCGGCCGCCCAGTCGGCCCGCTCGGCCGGCACCGACATCACCACGGCGATCCGGTCGGACACCTCCAGCCCGGTCGACTTGCGCAGCTCCTGCAGCTCGCGGATGCGGTCCTTGGCCCACCCCTCGGCCTCGAGCTCCGGGGTCACGGTGCCGTCCAGCACCACCAGGCCGGCCCCGTCCGGCAGCGCCGCGGTGAACGCCGGGTCGGCGGCGACCAGCCGCGAGCTGTATTCCTCGGGTTGCAGCACCGCGGGCCCGGCCGTCAGCGTGCCGTCGGGGTTGACGACGCCCTCCCCCGCCTTGACCGCCTTGATGGCGGCCTGCACGTCCTTGCCCAGCCGCGGCCCGGCCACGCGGGCGTTGACCGTGAGCTCGAAGGAGCCGTAGGTGTCGATCGCGTCGGTCAGCTCGACGCTCTTCACGTTGAGCTCATCGGCGATCAGGTCGGTGAACGGCTCCAGCCGGCGCGGGTTCTCCACGGCCACGGTCAATTTCGGCAGCGGCAGGCGCACGCGGAGTTTCTTGGCCTTGCGCAGGGAAGACGCGGCCGAGCACACCTCGCGGACCTGATCCATCGCGGCGACCAGGTCGGGGTCGGCGGGCAGCGCTTCGGCGCCGGGCCAATCGGTGAGGTGCACCGACCGCCCGCCGGTGAGGCCGCGCCAGATGATCTCGGTGACCGATGGAAGCAGCGGCGCGGCCAGCCGGGCCGTCACCTCGAGCACGGTGTGCAGGGTGTCGATGGCGTCGGCGTCCTCTTCCCAGAACCGCGAACGCGACCGTCGCACATACCAATTCGTCAACGCCTCGGTGAACTGGCGCAGCTGCTCGCAGGCCCGCGAGATGTCGCAGGTGTCCATCTCACCGGTCAGGTCGTCGCGCAGTTCGGCGAGCTTGGCCAGGATGTAGCGGTCCAGCACCTGCGGCGAATCGGTGCGCCAGGTGCCGACTTTGGGCGCGTAGAGGGCCAAGAAGCTGTACGCGTTCCACAGCGGCAGCAGCACCTGGCGCACGCCGTCGCGGATGCCCTGCTCGGTGACGATCAGGTTGCCGCCCCGCAGGATCGGCGAGGCCATCAGGAACCACCGCATGGCGTCGGAGCCGTCGCGGTCGAACACCTCGCTCACGTCCGGGTAGTTGCGCAGCGACTTGCTCATCTTCTGGCCGTCCGACCCGAGCACGATCCCGTGCGCGACACAGGTTTTGAACGACGGGCGATCGAACAGCGCGGTGGCCAGCACGTGCAGCGTGTAGAACCAGCCGCGGGTCTGCCCGATGTACTCGACGATGAAGTCCCCCGGGTAGTGCGTGTCGAACCACTCCGCGTTCTCGAACGGGTAGTGCACCTGGGCGTATGGCATCGAGCCCGAGTCGAACCACACGTCGAGCACGTCGGGGATGCGGCGCATGGTGCTGCGGCCGGTCGGGTCGTCGGGGTTGGGCCGGGTCAGCTCGTCGATGTAGGGCCGGTGCAGATTGGTGGGCCGCACCCCGAAGTCGCGCTCCAGCTCGTCGAGGCTGCCGTACACGTCGATGCGGGGGTAGGCCGGGTCGTCGGACTTCCACACCGGAATGGGGCTGCCCCAGTACCGGTTTCGCGAGATCGACCAGTCGCGCGCGCCCTGCAGCCACTTGCCGAACTGGCCGTCCTTGACGTGTTCGGGGTACCAGGTGATCTGCTGGTTGAGTTCCACCATCCGGTCGCGAAACGCGGTGACCGCGACGAACCAGGACGACACCGCGCGATAGATCAGCGGGTTACGGCAGCGCCAACAGTGCGGGTAGGGGTGCTCGTAGGTCTCGTGGCGGAGCAGCACCGCGCCGTTGGCCGCCGCGGGGCCGCTGCCGTTCTTCAAATCCCGGATGATGTTCGGGTTGGCGTCGAAAACGCGCTGCCCCTGGTAATCCGGGACGCTGGCGTCGAAGCGGCCCTTGGAATCGACCGGCGTGACCGGCACGATGCCGGCCTTGTCGGTGGTCGCCATGTCGTCCTCGCCGTAGGCCGGGGCCATGTGCACGATGCCGGTGCCGTCCTCGGTGGTGACGAAGTCCCCGGGCAGCACCTGAAAAGCCTTGGGGCTGTCCATGAAATACGGGAACGGCGGCACGTAGCGGGTGCCGAGCAGGTCGGCGCCGGAGTAGGTGCCCAGGATCTCGGGCTCGTCACCCAGCTCGCGGGCGTACGCCGCCAGCCGGGGCTGCGCCAGCACGAAACGACGGTCGCCGGCCGCGACCTCGACGTAGGTGACCTCGGGATTGACCGCGACGGCCAGGTTCGACGGCAGGGTCCACGGCGTGGTGGTCCACACCAGCAGGTGGGCGCCGGCCAGCGGGCCGTCGGCCACCCGGAAGCCGACGGTCAGCGCCGGGTCCTGGCGGCTTTGGTAAACGTCGTCGTCCATGCGCAATTCGTGGTTGGACAACGGGGTTTCGTCGCGCCAGCAGTACGGCAGGACGCGGTATCCCTCGTAGGCCAGGCCCTTGTCCCAGAGCTGCTTGAACGCCCAGATCACCGACTCCATGTAGGACAGATCGAGCGTCTTGTAGTCGTTGTCGAAGTCGACCCAGCGGGCCTGCCGGGTGACGTACGCCTGCCATTCGTCGGTGTAGCGCAACACCGAGGCGCGGCACGCGTCGTTGAACGCGGCGATGCCCATGTCGTCGATCTGCGATTTGTCGTTGATGCCGAGCTGGCGCTCGACCTCGAGCTCGGCGGGCAGCCCGTGCGTGTCCCAGCCGAACCGGCGCTCCACCTTGTAGCCGCGCATGGTGCGATACCGCGGGACGATGTCCTTCACGTAGCCGGTGAGCAGATGCCCGTAGTGCGGCAGCCCGTTGGCGAACGGCGGGCCGTCGTAGAACACGTATTCTTCTGCGCCGTCACGGCGGGCGATGCTGGCGCGGAACGTGTCGTCGCGGGCCCAGTAGTCGAGGACTTCGAGCTCGAGGGCCGGGAAGTCGGGTGGGCCGCTCGCCGGCTTGGGATAAGCCCGGGCTTGCGCGTTCTCTGTCACGGTGGCGTCGTCTCCTGCGTGCCTATGGCCAGGCCGGGGACGACGACGCGCTGTCTGCGCGAGCGCCGCGGTACCACCCCGCTTGCCACGCCGTCGCGTGGCCGCTCGTTTCCAGGCTGTGACGGGCCCACCCGTTCGGTTCTACTGAGCCGGCCTGAGCAAGAAGCCGGCTGTTCTTCCGAAGGCTCCCCGGTGATGCCGGATCGACGCCAGTGGCTCGATTCTACTCAGGCGCGGCACCCCAAGGGGCTACCTGGCCTCAGGAAACACCTGCGGCCGGGTAGCCCCTTGGAGCCCTGGTTGGTCGCTGTTCATCGATCAGGCCTGGATTTCGAGCACACCGGCCCGCAGCAGCGCCGCGTACAGGTGGCGCAGCGGGATGCTCAGCAGCCGGGTGGCGCCTTCCACTAGCGGGTCGCCGGCGAAGACGGGGGTGTTGGCCTTGCCGGCGGCCTTCTTGCGCACCGGGGCGGTCTCGCCGTCGCGCACCACCTTCAGTGTGCGGGCGGGCGCTACGGTGGCCACTTCGTCGTAGAGAGCTACGGTCATGGTCGCCTCCTAGATCTTGCTCGGCGCTCGGGCGCCGAGATGGCGGGGTTCCTGAAAACGGGGACTAACTGGACTGACGTGTCGAAGTCCCGTCGCGGTTCCGATCCGGAGAACGCTTGGCCGATAAGGCACTTAGCGTGGTGACGCCTCAG
Source organism: Mycobacterium sp. E3339 (assembly GCF_001666915.1). Taxonomy (NCBI): domain Bacteria; kingdom Bacillati; phylum Actinomycetota; class Actinomycetes; order Mycobacteriales; family Mycobacteriaceae; genus Mycobacterium; species Mycobacterium sp. E3339. The sequence continues at coordinate 5,845 of NZ_LZIZ01000232.1, forward strand.
CCGAGAACGTCGTGCCGGAGACCGGATGGGGACGTGACGGGGTTCGGACTTCGGTCCGGACTGTCGCTGGAACTCATGTGTCCCTCACCTCCTCGCGGTCACGACGCATGCGGGGGCCCGCACGCGATCACGCGCAGCATGAGGAGCAGAAACCCGACGACCGTCGGAGATCCGCACCCCTCTCGTCAGAGCTTTGGCACCACACGACGTGTCCGATGTCCGGAAGCCACCTGGGCTCAACCCTTAAGCCGGGAGGAGCTGTCCTGACCCGGGGCGTCTTTCGACGTTCGGGGTCAGTGGCCTGTATTCGTGTAGACGCCTCACCTAACGAGGTGCTTACCCGACCGATCATGCACGACGGGTCCGACGCGGTCAAACCCATCGGCGCGGGGTTTCGCAATCTTTACGTTTCTGTGCGGGGGCCCCACAGGTTTCTGCCAGGATCACCGCCCTGACCTGGGCGTACGACTCGGCCGCTGGACATCGTTTGGTCATCTGGGGTTTGCCGGTCGGGTGGTGGCGGCCGGCAGGCCCTGGGCGCAAACGGGCGTGCGTCCAGGGCGGAGGTCGTCGGCGTGTCGCCGCCGTGGGCGCACACCGAAAGCCGTGGGCGCACACGCGAAACGGCGCCGGCGGGGGTCAGCGCTCGATCAAGCCCTCGAGCCGCCCCACGGTGTCGATGAACTCCTCGACCATGTCGAGCACCACCGCCCGCGTCGGACGAACCCGGTCAAGGGAGCCCACGACCTGGCCGACGAAGTAGGTGGCCAGCTCGCGCGCCTTGGCCCCGGGGTGCGCGGCCGCGGAATTGATGCGCACCTGCGGCTCGGTGACCAGCGCGGTCTGCAAGGGCATGCCGAGGGGGTCGGGATTTTCCGGGCGGTCCCATTCCTCGGTCCAGGCCGTGCGCAGCATCCGCGCGGGCTTGCCGGTCAGCGACCGCGACCGCACGGTGTCCGAGGAGGTGGCGGCCAGGAACTTGTCCTTGACCACCGGCGGTGTCTCGGCCTCCTCCGTGGTCAGCCACACCGAGCCGCACCAGACGCCCCCGGCGCCCAGCGCCAGCGCCGCCGCGATCTGGCGGCCGCGCGCGATGCCGCCCGCGGCGAGAACCGGCACCGGCGACACCGCGTCGACGACCTCGGGCACCAGGACCATGGTGGCGACCTCACCGGTGTGCCCGCCGGCCTCGGTGCCCTGCGCGACGATCAGGTCGACCCCGGCGGCCGCGTGCCGTTGCGCGTGCCGCGTGGTCCCGGCCAAGGCGGCCACCAGCACGTCGCGGTCGTGGGCGCGTTCGACGAGATCCGCCGGGGGCGGCCCGAGCGCGCTGGCGACCAGCCGGACGCCGTCGTGGGCGAACGCCACGTCCAGCAGCGGCTCGTAACCCTTGGGCGAAATGTTGAGCCCGCCGGCGGAGGCGCGCGCCTCCTGCGCCGGCGCGGTGATTCCGTAGCGGGCCAGGATGTCGTCGACGAACGCGCGGTGTTCCTCGGGCAGCCGCGCCCGCGCCTGCGCGGCGTCGATGCCGCCCTCGTCCGCCCCGACGTACTTGGGCGGCAACAGCAGGTCCACCCCGAAGGGCTTGCCGCCCGTCTGCTCGGCGATCCACGCCAGCTCGCTGTCGAGTCGCTGGGGGCTGTGCGCGACCGCGCCGAGGACGCCGAAGCCGCCCGCGTTGGTCACCGCGGCCACCACATCGCGGCAGTGGCTGAACGCGCAGATGGGGAATTCGACGCCGAGCATCTCGGCGACTGTCGTTCGCATTGCCCGACGCTAAAGAGCTATCGATCGATATGTCAATCGATTACGGCCGCCGCCGGCGACCGCCCGTCCGGCGGCCAGCTGGACACCCCCTCTTCGAGCGGCACTTGCAGGCTGTGCAGGATCGAGGCGACCATCCGCCAGGCGCCGATGGCGGTGACCAGCTCGATGAGAACCGTTGTGTCACCCTGTAATTCACGCTCGCAGGCCGCCCAGCTGGCCGCGCTCACCGCGCCGTCGCGCACCACATCGTCGGTGGCGGCCAGCACCGCCCGCTCGACTGCGCCGAACCCGTCGTGCGCCTGCCAGTCCCGCACGCCGAGCAGGTCGTCGGGGGCCACCCCCAGCCTCGACGCCACCCGCCAGTGCTGCGTCCATTCGTAGTCGCACGCCGTGAGCCAGCCGATCCGCATGATCACCAACTCGCGCAACCGCGGGTCGAGCGCGCCGTGCCACAGCATGGTGGCGAGCAGGTCGTTGATGGCGCGCGCCAGCGGCGGGTGGTTGAGCAGCACCTGGAAGATGCTCAGCTCGGCCATGTAGTTGGGCACGGCCGCTTCGTCGGCGGCGGCCTTGGCCTCGTCGAGCGGCAATTTGGGCACGCGAGCTGTTGTCATGGTGAGCACTTTCGTCGGGCGCGATCACCGGCCATGTTAGTCAGCAATCCCCACGCCAAGGCCCGAACGCCGCGACCTGGTTACCACCCGCGCGAAACCCCCTGCCGCAGAGCGTCTTACGAGCGGCGCCTAGAGCAGTCCGAGCAGCCGCAGGTCGGTCACGTACTTGACGATGACGGGCGCCGACACGTGCGGGATGTCCGGATCGTCGCCGTCGGGACCGAGCTTCGCCTCCCGCACCGCGGCGCGGAACCGCTCGGTGGGGGCGAGCGAACCGCGGCCCGGGTCCCCGGGCTCGACCTGCTGTCCGCTCGGCAACTGCAGCAGCGGGTGCACCGAATGTTGGCGCTGACGCTCGGGCAACTCGCGCAGCGCGGCCTCGAACCGCCGGAACCAGTCGCCGAAGTCGTCGATCCGCTCGATCGGGTGACCGGCCTCGATCAGCCAGTCGACGTACTGATCGATGCCGATGCCGTCGTCGTGCGGGTTCATCACGTGATAGGTCTCGAACCCCTCGACCACCTGGCTGCCGAGCGTGGTGATCGCCTCGGCGACGAATTCGACCGGGAGCGCGTCGAAGTGCGTGCGCGGGCGGTTGCCCCCGGCGTCGAGGCGATAGAACGAACGGGGGGCGATGCCGGTGGCCGCGATGCTCAGCACCATGCGGGTGAACACGTCCGACAGGTTGAGCTGGCCCGCGTAACTGGTGTCGGCGAGGATCATGTCGCAGCGGAAGACCGAGACCGGCAGCGCGCACAGGTCGTTGGCCTCGCGCAGCAACACCTCGCCGGCCCACTTGCTGTTGCCGTATCCGTTGGAGTAGGCGCCGTCGACAACCCGGGTGGGGCTGACGACCCGGATGTCGGCGTCCTCGGTGAACGCCGCCGGGTCGACGCCATCCCCGACGTTCGCGGTCGAGACGTAGGTGTAGGGCTTGAGTTTGGTGGTCAGCGCCACCCGGATCAGTTCGGCGGTGCCCGCGACGTTGGGCCCGAACAGTTCGCTGTACGGCAGCACGCCGTTGACCAGGGCCGCCGAGTCGACTATCAGGTCGACGGTGTCGGCCAGCCGCTGCCAGGTGTCCTCGTCGAGCCCGAGATTCGTCGCGGACTTGTCCCCGGCGATGACCTCCAGGTGGTCGGCGGCCAGCTCCGTGAAGTGGTCGAGCAGCCGGGGATCCCCGCTGTCGAAGGTCGCCCGCAGCCGCCGCCACGCCTCCTCGTCGGAGCCGGCCCGCACCAGGCAGATCAGCTTGCCGTCCACCAACTCCAGCTGCTCGAGCCACTGCAACGCCAAGTACCGGCCCACAAAGCCCGTCGCCCCGGTCAGCAGGACCGTGCGCACCATCGAGCTCGGACCCGGCAGCGCCGGCGCCGCGCTCAACGCCTCGGCGTCGATGAACTTGTCCAGCGTCAGATCGCTCGCGTACACCTCGGTCGCGTCGCGGCCGTGCACCGAGGCGAAACTGGCGCCGCGTCGCCGTGCGGCCACGAAATCGTTTGCATGACAGTCTAATTGCTGACTCAGGCTGCGCACGGACGGTGCGTCGAAGACGGCACGCACGGGCAGCGGGATACCCAGGGTCGCGTGGATCGCGGCGACCAGGCGCATCGCGGACAGCGAGTCGCCGCCCAGGTCGAAGAACGATTCCTCGACCCCGACGCGCGGCACCCCCAACACCTGGGCGTAGATGTCGGCCAGGGTCTCCTGGACCGGCGTGGCGGGCGGGCGGTAGCGATCGTCGTCGGTGTACTTCGGGGCGGGCAACGCGCGACTGTCGAGTTTTCCGTTGACCGTCAGCGGCAACGCGTCCAGCACCACCACCGCGGCCGGAACCATGTAGGCGGGCAACCGATCTGCCGCCGCCGCCCGCAGCGCGGCCGGGTCCGCGGTCCCGGTGACATAGCCCACCAGCCGCCGGTCGCCCGGGCGGTCCTCGCGGGCGATCACCGCCGCCTGCTCGACCCCGCCCAACCCGGCCAGGACGGCGCGAACCTCCCCGAGTTCGATGCGGTGGCCCCGGATCTTGACCTGTTCGTCGGCGCGGCCGAGATACCGCAGTTGCCCGTCCGGGGCCCAGCAGACCAGGTCGCCGGTGCGATACATCCGGGTCCCGGGCGCGCCGAAGGGGCACGCCACGAACCGCGACGCGGTCAGGGCGGCCCGCCGCACGTACCCGTAGCCCATCCCCGCCCCGGCCACATACAGCTCGCCGATCACCCCGGTGGGCACGGGCCGCAACGACGCGTCGAGCACGAAGAGCGCCGCCCCCGGCACCGGCGAACCGATCGGCGGCGTGCCCGAATCGGGCTCCAGCGGCGCACTGATCGCCACGCACATCGTGGTCTCGGTGGGGCCGTAGAGGTTGAGCATCGTCCGCCCGGGCGCCCAGCGGTCCACCACCTCCTCCGGGCACGCCTCCCCGGCCACCACCAAGGCCGCGTCCAGACCGTCGGGCGCGAGCATGCCGGCCTCCGAGGGGGTTTGGGTGAGCACCGTGACCTCTTCGGCGCTCAGCAGGGCGTGCAGGTCCTTCGGGGACCGGGCCGTCGCGTCCGGCACCACCAGCACCCGTCCGCCGTGCAGCAGCGCGCCGAAGATCTCCCACACCGACACGTCGAACACCAGCGAATGGCTCTGCGACCACACGCCGGCCGCCCGCACGGG
>NZ_LZIZ01000233.1:0-534 GCF_001666915.1 Mycobacterium sp. E3339
GATCGCGGTGTCGCTGCTCAGCCTGGTCCTGCTGACCATCGCGCTCGCGACCCCCACCCACGACATGCGCATCCCGCGCAACCGGGCCGTCATCGTGCTGGTCATCGACATGTCGCAGTCCATGCGGGCGACCGACGTTCCCCCGGACCGGCTGACCGCCGCCAAAGAGGCCGGCAAGCAATTCGCCGACGAGCTGACGCCGGCCATCAACCTGGGGCTGGTGGAGTTCGCGGCCAACGCCTCGCTGCTGGTCGCCCCGACGACCAACCGCCAGGCGGTCAAGGCCGCGATCGACAGCCTCAAGCCGGCCCCCAAGACCGCGACGGGCGAGGGCCTGTTCACCGCGCTGCAGGCCATCGCGACGGTCGGCTCGGTGATGGGCGGCGGCGACGGGCCGCCGCCGGCGCGCATTGTGCTGGAGTCGGACGGCGCCGAGAATGTGCCGCTGGATCCCAACGCCCCGCAGGGGGCGTTCACCGCGGCCCGGGCCGCCAAGGCCGAGGGCGTGCAGATCTCGACGATTTCGTTCGGCAC
>NZ_LZIZ01000234.1:0-768 GCF_001666915.1 Mycobacterium sp. E3339
AGTTCGACCGGCTATTCCCATTTGCGGGCCCGAATCGCAATTGTTATTCGACAGACGCCAGCCTGGCGCTCACCCGCGCCGACGCGGCCGCCCAAACCGCGCTCACGGTGCTGTTGTTCACCAGCCTGGCGGTCGCGATCAGCGTACAGGTGCTCGCCGATCCGCTGGCCGGCCTGCTCGACCGGCTGGCGTTCTCGAAATCGCCTGCGCTACGCGAGGATCGGGCGGCGCTGCGGAACACCGGCGCGGCGCTGCCGTTGCGGTCGGTGGACCCGCTCGACCACGTCGACGACGCGGCGTTCGCGCGGCTCACCCGGCGCGCCCTGGGTCACTACGGCGACCTGAGCAAGCTGGTGGCCAGCCCGTTGACCGCGCTGCCCGTCATCGACGAGCGGCTCGCCGCCCGGGGCGCGCCCGACCATCCGCTGGAGCGGGCCAACGAACTCAAAGCGGTGCTGGCCGAGGCGGTCGGGCGGCTCAAGCCGCGCGACGCCGGCGATTTCGGCACCACCGAACAGTGGCGGCACTACAACTCGCTGTACTTCCCCTACGTCGTCGGCGTGCGCGCGTACGCGCAAAACGCCACCGCCGCCGGGCTTGATCCGATCGCGCGGCAAGCCTGGCAGTGGTTGGTCACCGAGGTCCCGCAGCGCTCGCTGCACAACTGGCAGAACGCCGCCGCCCGGCTGATCGCCGCGGACCTGCGCGGCCGGGTCGCGGTGAGCACCGACCGGCCCCTGTGACTGCTGGGGCGGGTGAGCGCCAGGC
>NZ_LZIZ01000235.1:0-33290 GCF_001666915.1 Mycobacterium sp. E3339
CCACAATGGATCCGGGCAGTGACGGCTGGCGGCGGTATGTCGCGCTGATGGTTGACGCAATAGCGGTGAACGAGCGGCTACCGTTGCCGCCGGCGGCGGCGCTGCGTTACGAGGTCGACTCGAATAGCTGGCCCCTGTAAGGGGTTTAGTTGATCGTCGGTGATCAGAAAGCGTTTACCGGCAACGCGTCCAGGGCTCGAGGCCACCCGGCTACCGCTCGTTCCACATCAGGCCGCGCATCGTCGCCGACAGCGGGATGTCCTCCACCGCGATCAGTCCTCGGGGCGCGCGGCACACCCAGTCGATCGCGTTGACGGCACGGCCCGCCGTCGAGATGCAGCCGGCGTCAGTGGAATCCAGCACCGGATGCGTGACGTGTGTGTTGATCTCGACTCTGGGTTCGCCCTCCACGACGACGCGGTGCACGCCGGTGTGCCCATCAGGCGGGAACTCCCAGTCGGGCGCCGCAGTCTGGGTAAGTCTGGTCACGTGCTCGAGGGTGATCACCGGCTTGTCATCGATCACGCCCTCGGTGGCAAAGCGCACCGCGGCCATCTGCCCCGGCTCCACCGTCATCATCGTGCATTCGATTCGTTCCGGCGTGTACCACGGTTCGACGCGCTGGCGCACGTCGTCCAGCTTGATGTCGAGATTGTCCGCCAGGCTGCGGACCTGACCGCCCCACATCGACACGATCACCCCCGGGAGGAACATCATCGGCGAGTCGTCGTCCGGCGTCGTCCCGAATCCCATTGCGGCGCCGGTGAACTCGGCGTCGTCATAGTTTCCGTAGTCGAAGATCTCCTGCACGGTGATCGACTCGACCCGTGTCGCCAGGCTGACCGCCGAATGGACCAGGGTGTCGCCGGAGAAGCCGGGGTCGATGCCGTTGATGTAGAGCGAGGTGTTGCCGGCCGCGCAGGCACGCTCCAACGGCTCGCGCAGCCAGTCGTCGGCATGGCGGGGCGTGACCAGCCAGACCATTGAGGTGCCGACGACGTTGGTGCCGGCCGCAAGGAATTTGGCCATCTGTTCGATAGCCTCCATCGGCCGAGTTTCGCCTTGAGACGTGTACACCACGCAGTCGGCGCCGAGAGCCACGAGGGCGTCGACGTCGTCGGTGGCGATGATCCCGGTCGGTTCGTCCAGTCCGCACAGCCGCGCCGCGTCCTGGCCAACCTTCTCGGGGCTCGCGGCGTGCACGCCGACGAGTTCGAGGTCCGGCCGGCCGATGATGGCCCGCAACGAGTGCCGGCCCACATTCCCGGTGGAGAATTGAATGACTCTGCGCACGGTACTTCGTCCTTCCAGCGGTGCCGACGCCCCATCATGACGCGTTCGCGCAACGCAGGTCAGTAATCGGGTATCGGCAAAGGTGAATTGTTCGAGTCGATGCCGCCGTCCACGTGGAAGGTCGCGTTCGTCGCGTAACAATCGCGTGTGCACAGATACACCGCCAAGCGACCGAGATCCTCGACGTCGCCCAGCCGGTGCAGGGGCGTGGCCTCTTGCATCTTCTCCAGCGACCCGGGCATCAGGTCCAGGCTGCCCTTCAGCCCGTCGGTGGCGAATGAACCCAGGGCGATGGCATTGACGCGAATCTTCGGCGCGAGTTCCTGTGCCATCGCGCGGGTTAGCGCCTCGAGGCCACCCTTCGCGACGCAATAGGCGGTCAGCGCACGGATCCCGAAGCGCGCAGAGCCCGACGAGATGTTGATGATGGAACCGTGTCCGGCACTGAGCATGTGCGGGGCGACGAGCTGGCTCATGATGAAGGCCGACGTCACGCACCAGTCGAAGGTGTGCCGGAAGTCTTCGTCGGTGATATCCAGGAACCGCGCGTACGTCGACCCACCGACGTTGTTGACCAGAATGTCGATGCGGCCGAAGCGCTCCATCGCCGTGTTGACGACCCGTTCTCCATCCGGCCGGCTCATCGCGTCGGCAACCAGAGCCAGTCCCTTGCCGCCGGCGGCCTCGATCCCCGCAACCGTGCCGACGATGTCCGCCTCGGTGCGCGCGGTACCGACCACGGTGACCCCGGCCTCCGCCAATACCCGGGCGATGCCCGCCCCGACGCCCTTTCCGGCGCCCGTGACGATCGCGACCTGTCCGTCCAGCCGGAACTGCTCCAATGCCATGCCGGACCCCTTCGATCCTGGGTGTGCTGTGCGTCGTTCAATCTATGAATGATACTGACTAAAGTCAATGAAAATCCGCTGCTGCGGTCGCGGGTGACGGAGGTGGCCCAACAACGACCAAGTTGTGCAAGCCTTTTTGGCCCGGACGCGGCATAATGGGCTGACTAGCCTCGAAACTCCTGTATGAGTCAGGTCAACCGTGAGGAACGAAATGGCTGTCACCGATCGGCTGTCGGCACGCGAGGCGAAGCGTCTGCAGACCAGGGAGCGCCTGATGGGCGCCGCGATCGCGGAGTTCGCCAGGGCTGGGATGGCCGAGGCCGACGTCAGCACGATCGTGGCCGCCGCGGGGGTTGCCCACGGAACCTTCTTCTTTCACTTCCCCACCAAGGAGCATGTGCTCCTCGAGCTGGAACGCCGCGAAGAGGACCGGATCGCCAAGCAGTTCGCGCAATTCCTGAAGTCCAAGCATGATCTCGCTTCGGCGCTGAACGAGGCGGTCCGCTTGGTCGTTGGCTTGGAGCGCCGGCTGGGCGATCGGCTGTTCAATGACTTTCTCGCGCTGCATTTCTCCCAGACGCGACCGCAAACCGAGGATGGCCGGGATCACCCGTTGATCGTCTTGGTCGCCCAGGAGATCGCGCAGGCTCAGGAGCGCGGCGAAACAGATCCGCTCGTCGATCCGATGAACAGCGCGGTGTTCTTCCTGCTGGGGCTCTATGCCCTGTTGATCACCACCAACCACTGGCCGACCGGGCACGCGCTGCTCGAGGACTATGTCGCCCGGTCATTGCGCAGCCTAAAGCCCTGACCGGCAGGGCCTTTCGCCACTACCGCACCACACCGAGCAGCGGCACCAAGCCGAGCTCCTTGTGGGTAAAAGCCCGGGGCGGCCTCGCATACCGCGGGAACGGTGTTCGCCGGACCCATCGCTGTCCAGGTGTAGCCGGGCTTGGGGTAATTGCCGCTCGGATCCCCGGGCGCCTGCAGGATCAGTTCGGTGGGCTCATCACCCTCGATCACGATGCGGTAGTGGTAGTGTCCGCCCCAATCCGGTTGCGGCTCAATGGCATCGCCGAGCGCTCGCTGAGCGTAGGCGCCGCGCGAACGGCGTGTCAACGACCCGAAATCTGACTCTCGTCAGTAGCTTCAGGCCTGTAGCTGGCCTCGGCCGTCCGGCGCCGTCGGTGCGGTTCGGCGCCAGACCGCCATATTTCAGTCGACGTTCGCGCCCGGGGCGCCACCTCCGCCGAGACAGAGGCAGCTGCGCAACGGGCGCTATTGCTGACTGTAGTCAGCCTGTTATAGTGCACGAGCCGACCAACGATGACGGGGAGGATTCGTGAATCTGCCCAAGCTGCACCAGCGCGATCCGGGCGTTGGCACGGCGCCCCGCCCAACCGGCCCGGCACCGCCGGGGCTGGCACTCGATGAACACCTGGAGCGCTCACAACGCGCGCAGCGTCAGGCCGACAAGTGGTTGATCTCCGGCAGCCTGCTGATCGGCACCGCGGCCCTGGGCGTCTTCGGGTTGCCGCTGTTCCTCTGGGGGGTCCGGTTGTTGCGCCGGGCCCACCGGGATGGCCTCTCGGTGCGACCGATGCTGGTCACATTGCTCGGCTACCTGGTCATCATCGACGCCGCCATCAACACCGTCGGTTGGGCGCTCGACCTGGTGGCGAACCATACCCTGCTGGCCCGCGTGTTGCTCAACGGCTGGGGCAACATGTTCGACGCCGGATATTTCTGGCACTACAACGAACTGTGGGTGGGCGGCGCGGCCGGTCCGGGCGAAAAGGCCTGGGAAGTCGGGCTCATCCTGACCGTGTTCACGATGCGCATCGCCGCGGCAATCGGCTTCCTGCAGATGAAGCGCTGGGGGCATCAGTGGATGGTGGTCACCTGCTGGATGGGCGTGGTGATCTGGATCGGCTACGTGTTCAACATGACCATGTTCGCCGACGTGCGCTTCGCCGGCGTCGTGCTGCCGGTCGTGGGCTGGTGGCTCTACGACATCTTCTACATCACCCCGTTCCTCGCCATCCCGTACCTGCACACCGTCAACCGAGAACTGTTCTCCGACTGACATGCGCTGGCTGAATTCGATTACGTCACAAAGGAGGTCGGATCGTGGCTTATCTGTGGGAGATCCTGCGCTATGTCGCCGCGTGGGGCGGCACCGGGCTGATCATCTGGTTCTGGTATTGGCTGTTCTCCAACATCGGCACGTTCTAACCGGTGGACCGGACCGCCGAACCGAACGAAAGCTGGCCCATGGCTGACGATTCACCCGCGATGGCGCTGGAGCGGAGCTGCTCGGTGGCGGCGGTCGCGCTCAGCGAGCGACGTCGCGAGGGCGCCCGCCTCGTCACCGGGGACGGCGAAGCTTCGGTTTGAACGCGGCGCTCACGTTCGTTCATCTCCCCTATCCCGCCCCCGACTGGACCCGCCGGGACCTGACATGCGGTGTCGCCCTGCAATGTTCGCCGTCGAAGGAACGCATCCTGGAATATCGCCTGAACGAATTATCCGCCCGGGAATTGCGCGCGCTCACTCTGGTCGAGGCCGCAGTCGCGCTCGGCTGGACCGCCGAGAGGTGGCCGGGCCTGCTACCCGACCTCCAACGGCTGCTCCCCGAACTGCATCCCGCACCCGGCGATACGCCCGCCGAACAGATGCTGGAGCGCGCGATTGCGTTGGCGGCCAAACAGGGAGCCTTGACGATTCATCCGCTGCTGGGCCATCTGCCGCTCGCCCACACGGTGCCGCGGGGGCTAGCCGACCGGTTACGGCACAGCTTCGGCCGGATGCCATGGACCACAACGCAAAAGCGCCTTCCGCGACCGTACTCGGTTCCCGTCGGCGGCGACGGGGGCGTCCGCAACCCGAACCTGCCGCCACCGAGCCGCCCGCAGGACAACGATTTCGACATCACCCCCGAACACCGGCCCGGGATCCCCTACCCCGAATGGAACATGTGGACCCGGCGCTTCATGCGCGATCACGTGGCGGTGCTCGAGCGTGCGGACGTCCGGCGCGCTGCCCGCCCGGTGCCCATCGCCGTTGACGTACGCAAGTGGTTCGAAGAGCACACGCATCGCGCGATGACAAACCGCCGCGAAGACGGCTCCGATCTCGATGTCGACCAATACGTCAACCATTACATCGACCTGACCACCGGCGAGGCCAAGGAGCCGAAGATCTTTCGTGAGTTGCTGCCCAGCGGCCGCGACGTCACCACGGCCGTGCTGCTCGACGGCAGTTCGTCGCTGGGGGTGCACGGCGGGCGCGTCTTCGAACTGGAATTGGCCTGCGCCGACGCGCTTTCCCGCGCCATGACGCTCGCGCACGAGCGGCACGGTGTGTTCGTCTTCACCGGCAATACCCGCCACCGGGTCGAAGTCCAGTGCCTGAAGGACTTCGAGGACCGCCGATTGGTGGTGCCGAGCGGGCTCGGGCTGTCCACCCGCGGATACACCAGGCTCGGCGCGCCGCTGCGCCACTTGACCAACCGGCTCCTCGCACAGGCCTCCGAGCGGCGCCTGCTGATCGTCATCGGCGACGGGCTGATTTCCGATGAGGGCTACGAGGGCCGCTACGCATGGGCGGATGCCGCGCACGCCGTCGAGGAGGCCAACGACGCCGGGGTGTCGGTGTATTACGTCGGCGTCGGACCAACCCGGGTCGATCCGCTGCCGGAGGTGTTCGGGCCCAGGCGTTCTCAGCGGATCAGGCGCATCGAGGAGCTGCCGCGGGTGTTGGCTCACGTTCATCGTGAACTGGTTGCCGCATGAGCGCCGTCGATGGTTATTTCGCGAACGGCAACGAGGTCGAGTTGTTCGAACAGGCCTTCCGCCAGCGCATGCCCGTGATGCTCACCGGACCGACCGGTTGCGGCAAGACGCGGTTCGTCGAGCACATGGGGCTGCTGTTGCAACGACCGGTCGTCACCATCAGTTGCCACGACGACCTGACCAGTTCCGACCTGGTCGGCCGCTTCATGGTGACCGGCGGTGACGTGGTGTGGACCGACGGCCCGCTGACCCGGGCGGTCAAGGCCGGCGCGATCTGCTACCTGGACGAAGTCGTCGAGGCCCGCCACGACTCGCTGGCCATCCTGCACTCGCTCACCGATCACCGGCGATCGCTGTTCCTCGACCGGGCCGGCGAAGTGGTGACGGCGCCCGGGGAGTTCATGCTGGTGTGTTCGTACAACCCCGCATATCGCAGCTCGCTCAAGGAGCTCAAACCGTCGTTCCGCCAACGGTTCGTCACGCTCGCGATGACATACCTGCCGCCCGAGCGCGAGGCCGAAGTGATTGTCGCCGAAGCCGGCGTTCCGCCGGCCACGGCTCGGCGCCTGGTCGACTGCGCGGTCGCGATCCGCACCGCCGACGAAGCATTTCACTTCGAGCCGCCGTCGACCAGGGTGTTGGTCACGGCGGGACACCTGATCACCGCCGGCGCAACCGAACTGGATGCGGCCGAAGCGTGCATACTCGCGCCGCTGAGCACCGACGGCGCGGTCACCGACGGTCTACGCGAAGTCGCGGCGGCCAGCCTGGCCACCACCGACGCCCCGGGTGCACGGCCCTAGGAAAGGAGCTGACGGCATGGACCGACAGGAGGAGAAGCGCAAGAGGGCGCTGATCGTCTTCCAGATCTTCATCTACGGCTACCTGCTGGTGATGTTCGGCATTCAGCTGTACATGTCGTTCGCCCGTGGGTGGTGGGACTTGTGAAACCTGTTGTCGAGCAACCAGTTAGCTCGGTCGGCCTGGACGATCACCACGATGAGTCCCACCGGGCGCAGCGCCGCGCCGACAAGTGGATGATCGTCGGCGCCGCGTTGATGGGCATGTGGGCCCCCGGTCTGATCGGATTTCCCATCTTCATGCGCGGGGTGTGGCTGCAGCGGCAAGCGCTGCGCGCGGGCCTGTCCGTCCGGCCCATGATCGTGACCCTGATCGGTTATCTGGTCCTGATCGACGGCATGCTCAACAGCCTCGGCTGGGCCCTGGACCTGGTCGCCAACCACACGCTGATCAATCGGGTTCTGATGGTCGGGTGGGGCAACATGTTTGATGCCGGCTACTTCTGGCATTACAACGAACTCTGGGTCGGCGGTGCGGCGGGACCCGGCGAGAAGGCCTATGTGGCCGGGTTGATCCTCACGGTGTTCTCCATGCGGGTGGCCGCTGCAATCGGGTTCCTGCAGATGAAGCGGTGGGGCCATCAGTGGATGGTGGTCACCTGCTGGATGGGCGTGGTGATCTGGTGCGCCTACGTGTTCAACATGACCATGTTCGCCGACGTGCGTTACGCCGGCGTCGTATTCCCCGTCGTCGGCTGGTGGCTCTACGACATCTTCTACATCACCCCCTTCCTCGCCATCCCGTATCTGCACACCGTCAACCGAGAAATCTTCACCGACTAGCTCAAGGAGCGCCTGCCATGACCGCCACATCCGAAGAACAGCAACCGGCTACGGATCTCGAGCCGGGGACCACGCCGTACTACGCGCGCATGCACAAATGGATCAAGCGCGCCGTCTTGGTGTGCCTGGTGGCACTGGTCATCGAAGGCGCTTTCACGTTGCCGTTCATGGCGGTCTATTACGGTTACCCCACGCTCAGCCTCACCCAGATCTGCAGCGAGCTGCTCAAGATTCGCTACTCGAACGACACCCTGGAATGCAAGTATCCGTACCCGCCGTTCGGGCCGCCGGAGGGCGCCGAGGGGAAGGCCACCGCGCAGGACGTCTGGGGCATCCAGCCGATACCGAAGTATCACCGGCTCGGGTTCCGCGAACTCGTCAAGATCCACAACGACCGGATCGCCCGCCAGGAGGCCCAACGGCATTCGGCGCACCCGTGACATACCGGGTGGTGCAATGGACGACGGGCAACGTCGGCAAGAGTTCGGTCCGGGCGATCGCCGCCAACCCCGCGCTGGAACTCGTCGGATGTTACGCCTGGTCGCCCGAAAAGGCCGGCCGCGATGTGGGCGAGCTGTGCGGGATCGAACCGCTCAACGTGAAGGCCACCAACGACATCGAGGCGCTGCTCGCGCTGAAACCCGACTGCGTGGTCTACAACCCGATGTTCGCCGACGTCGAGGAATTGGTCCGCATCCTCGCTGCGGGCATCAACGTCGTGGGCACGGCCGGGTTCGTCACCGGCCACTTCCTCGGCGCGGGCCGCGATCGCATCGCCGAGGCCTGCCGGCGGGGCGGATCGACCATCTTCGGCAGCGGCATCAACCCGGGATTCGTCCAACTGTTCGCGATCGTGTCGGCGGGGCTCTCGGATCGAGTCGACAAGGTTTCCATGCTGGAATCCGTTGACACGACGGTCTACAACTCTCCGGCCACCGAAATACCCATGGGCTTCGGGTATCCCGTCGACCAGCCCGATCTTCCGGGCATCACGGCGAAGGGGTCGGGTGTCTTCCGGGACGGCGTGCTGCTGGTCGCCGAAGCTCTGGGCGCCGAACTCGACGACGTGCGCTGCGAAGTCGAATACGCCCGGACCACCGAAGACCTGCATCTTCCCGGCGACTGGACGATCGCAAAGGGGTGCGTCGCCGGCGTGGACGTCCGGTGGAAGGGGATCGTCGGCGACCGCGAGGTCATCGAGATCCGTGGGCGCTGGCGCAAGGGCCAAACATTGGATCCCGATTGGCCGCTGGGTATGGGCTACACCATCGAGGTCCACGGGCGACCCACCATCAAGACAACGCTGAGTTTCCTTCCACCGCCGGACTTTCAGGGCGATACGTTGGACGACTACATCATGCTGGGTCTCACCATCACCGCCATGCCGGCGATCACCGCGATACCCGCCGTCGTCGCCGCCCCGCCCGGCATCGCCACCTACAACGACCTACCGCTGCTCCTGCCGCGCGGAGTGCTGGCACGCAACTGAGAGGACGTGAATGAAATGACCGCGACAACCGGTGCGCCCAGCGTCTTCGAGGCCGGGCTCCCAACGCTCGAATACGACCTCACCGAATCGCCGCACGAGGTCTACCCTCGCATCCGGGCCGCGCAGCGGCAAGGCCCGATCGCCATCGGCCCGATCGGACCCGAAGTCCTGTCCTACGAGTTGGCCCGCAGCATCATGCGCGACACCCGGTTCGTGATTCCCCCCGGGTTGCATCTGACGGCGCAAGGCGTGACCTCAGGTCCGCTCTGGGACAGGGTCGTCGGCAGCATCATCTGCGCCGAGGGCGCCGAACATCATCGCCTGCGAAGCCTGGTGTCGAGGGCCTTCACACCGCGGGCCACCGCGCGGTTGCACAACACCATCGGCGAAGTCGTCAACGAACTCATCGATGGCGTCGCCGGCGCCGGCCGCTGTGACGTTGTCACCGACATCGCCCGGCAGTACCCGATCCCCATCATCTGCGCACTGCTGGGCGCTCCCCGCGGCAGCTGGGAACAGTTCTCCCACTGGGCCGAAACCATCTTCAAGATGGTGAACTTCTCGGTGAACCTCGTCGACGAAATGCCCGTGGTCCTGCAAGGCTGGGCCGAGCTCGACGCCTATGTCGATGCCATGGTGGCCGAGCGACGACACCGCCTGACGGACGACCTACTCTCCGATCTCATCCGCGCCGAGGACCCGACTCGTCGAGGCGACCGGCTCACTGCGGACGAACTTCGGATGACCGTGGCCGGACTGTTGCTGGCCGGAACGGACACCACCCGCAACCAGCTGGCCGCCTCGATGCAGGTACTCCTCGATCACCCCGAGCAGTGGGCGATGTTGAGCGCGCACCCCGAACTCGCCGCGCCCGCGGTCGAGGAGAGCATGCGCCACTCCCCCGCGGTGTGCAACACGATCCGCACGGTGCACGAGGACGTGGAATTGGGCGGCTACACGTTTCCCGCCGGCACCCACATTCTGGTGAATTCATTTGCCGCCAATCGTGATCCGGCCATCTATCCCGATCCGGACCGCTTCGACATCACCCGCACGGAGGCACCGGCCGTGCTCACGTTCGGCGGCGGCGTCCACTATTGCCTGGGCGCCAACCTGGCGAGGCTGGAGCTGGCCGAAGGTTTGCGGATTTTGGCGCAGCGGCTGCCGGACGCCCACCGCGTCGGACCGGCCCCGTGGAAGCCGATGCTCGGCATGAGCGGTCCGACAAGCCTTCTCGTGGAGTTCTCCCGGCCGATCACCATCTCGCGAGCACAGCTGGAGGTCACCGATGAATGACTCGTCGCCGCGCCTGCATCACGTCGTCTTCGCCGTCGCGCGCGAGCGACATGACGCCGTGGGTCAGCTGTTCACGGAGCTGGGCTTCAGCTTCGACGAGATCAGCCTGGACGAACTGGGGCTCCGGGTGCTCCTGGATTGGAACCGGGGAATCGAGCTGATCAGCCCGCACCCCGCCTCCACCGCCGGGGTGGCCGCCTCGGTGGCCGAGTTCCTGGCGAGCCATGGCGACGGCGTCTACACGGTGGTGCTGCAGGTCGAAGGGGCGTCGCAAGCCGACGGAGTCGCCAAGCGTTATGGCTCCATCACCCGCTTTCGGCAAGGCTTCGAGGGCGAGGGCAATTACCTGGAGGAAATCGACCTTTCGGTGTGCGGCCTGCCGCTGACCTTCCTGTCGACCAACCTGCCCTGAGGCGCCGGCTCAGCCGGTTAGCGGTTGATCCACTTCCAGCACCCGGATCTCGCCCGACGCGCCGTCGACCTCGACGAGTGCGCCGGGCGGCAGCGACTTGGTGGCTCCCTGCACGTCCACCACGCAAGGGAACCCGAATTCGCGGGCCACCACAGCGGCATGCGACATCGGGCCGCCGAGTTCGGTCACCACCGCCGCGGCGTAGCAGAACGCCGCGGTGTATCCGACGTCGGTGACCTCGGCGACCAGTATCTCGCCCGGTTCCAGGTCGTCGATGGTCTCGGGCCGCACGATCCGCACCCGGCCGCGAACCTTGCCGCCGCACACCCCGACCCCGCGCAGGGTGTCGCCGCTGGCGAGAACCGCCGTGGCGGTTGTGGTCGGTTGCCAGCTGCCGCTGAACACCGTCGGCGGGACCACGCCGGCCAGCCGGCGTTGCTCGGCACGGCGCCGGGCCACCAACGCGCCGACATCCGCCGGCAGCGCATCGAGTTCGTCGACGAGGAGATAGAACACGTCATCGGCGCTTTCGACCATTTGGGCCTGAACCAACCGGCGCCCGTACTCGCGCATCAGGTTGCGCAGCACCCAGTTGGCCCGCACCACTTTGTCGCGACGGACTTCGCGGTCGCGGAGCTGGCGCGCCGCCAGCTGCGCAATGGGCCTGGCGTGCAACGGGATTCGGGCGTGCTGCGGCTGAGGCGTTTCAGGCGCGCTCATCGCCCTGGTCACCATCCGGACGAGCAACTCTGGATCGTCGGCGTAGCTGATGGACAGCATCTCAAGTTCGGCCGGGCCGCGATGCCCGATCAGCGCCAGCTCGGCCAGCACGGCGGCGTGAAACTCCGGGGCCTCCACCGCAAGCTTGCCCAGCCGCTCCCCCGGTTCGGCAAGCAGCGCCGTCACTTTCGGGTCGCGCTGCGCCGCGAAAACCAATCGCTGCATGGCCTCGACCGATCGGGCACTGACCAATTCCGGCCCCGCCGGCGCGGCGGTGTCACGCCCGCACAGACCGCGCAGCAGGACGTTGAAAGCGGCACACAGCATGAACGACGCCGAGGCCAGCACCCAGCCGTGGACCACATCGTCGCGCGCCAGCGAGATCAGGCTGAGCAGCCGGCGATCGTCCAACCGGGTGACGTCGTCGGCCAGGCGCTCCAGGCGATCGACATCGGCCACGAATTCGTGGGTGTCCCTGGATGAGCCGGCGGACAACCCGATGAGGTTGACGCCGAAGACCCCGATGTTCCGAACGGTCCGCAGTTGTCGTCGGATGCGGCTGGTTTCGGAGCGTGGACGTTCGTCCCCGAAGATCGGCAACGACGCCATGCTGGGGCCGAAGAATCCGCTGTTGCTGACGATCGTCGCGGGTTTGGCAAAGGGCACGGTTTCGGCCATGAAGTGCGCGGAGGTGATTGCGCCGTAGAGTCGATTGGCGAACACCGCGACCGTGCGTATCGCGATCTCGCGCTGGATGATGCCGCCGGGGCGCAGCCGCTCGGCTATGGCCACGCCGCCGGCGCGCAGACCGCGCACGGTCACCGAGGCCGACGCCGGCGAGAACGGGCCGGGCAGTGCCTCCGACAAATTGGTCGCCAGAAACGTCGGAAAGCGCGGGTCGATCGGGGTGTCGAACTCCCCGTTATCCCCCGGTGGGCCGGCCCATTCGGGCTTCACGCCGTCTTCGCTCCGCGCGTCGACAGCGGGCAGGTCCGCGATGAAGGTCATGCGCCACGGCAGCGATATCACCCGCCTGCCCAGCGTGATCCGACCGCGTACCGCGAGCGCGAAATCCTCGACGCACTCGGCGGAGTTCCAAGCAGGGCGAAAGTCCCACTGCTCGCGCAACCGCGCGGTATCCATGAACGGGGCGCCGCGCACCAGCTTCAGCCCGGCCGATTCAACGCCGAACGGCACGATCGGGCGTCCGAGTGCCGCGGCGATGCGCCGGAAGGTCAGTTCACCGGGAGCTGCGAGATTGACCGCGCCGCTGCCGATTTCGCCGGCCACGATTGCCCGGCAGAATAACCGAAGCGCGTCGTCGAGGTGGACGACCTGCATGAGTCGGTCGACCGCCCCATCGGGGAAGGCCGGCAGCGCCAGCAGCCGGCGCACCCAGTTGTCGACGCCCCGGCCGAGAATCAGCGCGGAACGGACCGTGACCCATTCCAGACCCGATTCCTCGAGCATCCGTTCGGCCCGCGCCTTGTCTTCGCCGTCGGCGCCGACCGGCGCTTTCGGGTCGTGCTCGGTCTTCGGCGCGTCGCCGCCGCCATAAACGCGCGGCGACGACGCGAAAACGATTCTCCGGGCCCCGGTCTCGGCCGCCGCCGCCAGGACGTTGCGGGTGCCGTCGACGTTGACTTGCCGCCCGGCCCGATCGTCGTGCGCCCAAGCGAAGTGGGCGACGACCTCCGCACCGGCCAGCGCGCGGTTGACCGCCGCGGCGTCCCGGACGTCGGCGGCGACGAATCCGGCTGCGCTCGGCCAGCTTTCGGGCCGATGGCGGGCGATTCCGATGACGTCGTGGCCCTCGCTGAGCAGGCGGGATGTGAGGCCCCGGCCGAGCACGCCGCCGGCCCCGGTGACGGCGACCCTCACTGGCTACCCTTGCCCAGGCTCATGGCTATTCGTCGTCGTCCATCAGCGCCGCGTTGAGGAGATCCTCAAGGTCCATGTCCGCGATGTCCTTCTCCGAGGTCGCGGCGTCGGCCGGTGCCTGTCCGTCGACACGACCGCCGTCGGCTTCGTTCGCCAACGCGAGCAACAGCTCCAGCACCCCGGCCTGTCGCAGGCGCTTGACCGGAATGGACCCCACGGCGCGCTGAATCTCCGCCTCCCCCGGCGCGGCGGCCGGACCCCGTTGCTCGGCTGTGCCGACGAGTTCGGAGTGCATGTAACCGGCCAGCGCGGCGGAGTTCGGGTAGTCGAAGATCAGCGTGGGCGACAGCGCCAGGCCGGTGGCGGATTTGAGGCGGTTGCGCATCTCGACCGCGGTGAGCGAATCGAAGCCCAGCTCCTGGAACGCGCGGTCCGGGTCGATGGACTCGGGGCTGGAGCTGCCGAGCACGGTGGCGATGTTGGCCCGCACCAGGTCCAGCAGCACCGCCTGCTGCTCGTCCTCGGGCAGTCCTTCGAGGCGTTGCAGCAGAGCCGATTTCGATTTCGCCGCGGCGAGCGAATCGTCGACCTGGCGCCGGGTCGGCGCGTTGATCAGATCGACGAACATCGGCGGCAACGTCCCGTTGTCGAACTTGACCCGCAGGGCGGCGAGGTCGATGTGGGCGGGCAACAGGAACGGCTCGTCGACGATGAGCGCGGTGTCCATGAGTTCCAGCGCCTCGTCGGAGGACATCGCGACAATGCCGTCGCGGCCGAAGCGGGCGCGATCGGCCGCCCCGAGCGCACCGGTCATGGCGCTGGCCTGATCCCACAGGCCCCAGGCCAGCGACATCGCCGGCAGGCCATGCATCCGCCGGTGCACGGCCAGCCCGTCCAGGAACGAGTTTGCCGCCGCGTAGTTGGCCTGGCCCGACGCTCCCGCCAGCCCCGCCATCGACGAGAACATCACGAACGCAGAGATATCCAGGTCGCGGGTCAGCTCGTGCAGGTTCCACGCCGCGTCGACCTTGGCCCGCAACACCGCCTCCACCCGTTCGGGGGTGAGCGAGGAAATCACCGCGTCGTCGAGCACACCGGCCGCGTGGATCACCCCCGAAAGCGGCCGGTGCACCGGGATATCGGCGATCACCTTCGCCAGCGCCTCGCCGTCGGCGGCATCGCAGGCCACCACGTGCACCTCGGCACCGGCGGCCGTCAGCTCGGTCGTCAACTCCGCGGCGCCCGGCGCGTCCAGGCCGCGCCGGCTCACCAACACCAAGTTGCGCGCGTCGTGGTGGCTCACCACGTGGCGGGCCAACGCCGAACCCGCCATTCCCGTGGCCCCGGTGATCAACACCGTGCCGGCCCCCAGGGCACCACCTGGCGCAGTAGGCACAGTCATCACGACCTTGCCCACGTGGCGGGCCTGGCTCAGATACCGCAGCGCCGCCGCCGCCCGTCGTACGTCAAACCTGGTCACGGGCAACGGCCGCAGCACGTCATCGGCGAACAACGCGGTCAGCTCGTCGAGGATCTCGGCGATGCGGTCCGGGCCGGCCTCGAACAGATCGAAGGCGCGGTAGCGCACCCCCGGGTGCGCCTCGGCGACCGCCTCGGGTGCGCGCATGTCGGTCTTGCCCATCTCCAGGAACACGCCGCCCGGGGCGACGAGGCGCAGGGAGGCATCGACGAAGTCGCCGGACAGGGAGTCCAGCACGAGGTCCACGCCACGCCCGCCGGTGACGGCGCGGAACTTGTCCTCGAATTCCAGGCTGCGGGAGTCCGAAATGTGGTCGTCGTCAAAGCCCATGGCCCGCAGGGTGTCCCACTTGCCGCGGCTGGCGGTGGCGAAGACCTCCAGGCCGAGGTGGCGGGCCAACTGCACCGCGGCCATCCCCACGCCGCCGGCGGCGGCGTGCACCAGCACCCGCTGGCCGCGCTTGGCCGCGGCCAGATCAACCAGGGCATAGAAGGCGGTGGCGAAAACCACCGTGGTCGTCGCGGCGGCCATGTGCGACCAGCCGACCGGCATCTTGGCCAGCAGCCGGTGGTCGGTCCTGGCGATCGTGCCCGTGCCATCGGGGAACAGTCCCATGACGCGGTCACCGACCGCGAAACGTCCGTCCTCCGAGGCGGTTTCGATGACGACGCCGGAGGCCTCGATGCCCATGACGGCGTCGGGGTCGGGATACAACCCGAGCGCGATCATCACGTCGCGGAAGTTCGCGGCCAGGGCCGAGACCGCGACCCGGACCTGTCCCGGCGCCAGCGGGGCGTCGGCGTCGGGAATGCGCTCCAGCCGCAGATTCTCGAACGTGCCGGGGCTGCTCATGCCGAGCCGCCACGGCTCGTCACCCGGCGGCACCAGCAGGCCGCCGACGGCGCGACTGCCATGCACCCGGGCGGTGTATACCGCCCCGCCGCGCAGCAATACCTGCGGCTCGCCGACCGACAGAGCCGCGGCGACCGACTCCTCGTCCAGGGCGCCGTCGGTGTCCACCAGCACGATCCGGCCGGGGTGTTCGGTCTGCGCCGAGCGCACCAGTCCCCACACCGTCGCGCCCGCCAGGTCGGTGACGTCCTCCCCCGGCAACGCCATCGCGCCGCGGGTCGCCACCACCAAGGTGCCCGCCCCGTCGCGGGCCAGCCAGGACTGCAGCACCGGCAGCACCGCGCGCGTGGCCGCGTAGACGTCGGCGACGACGTCGGTCGCCACCGGCACCGACTCGAACACGACCGCCGACGGTTGTCCTTCGAAGTTGTCCGATTCCGTTGCGCCCCAGCGCGAGACCGAGACCGGCTGCACCGACGTCGACCGTTGCGCCGACCAGATGACCTCGAAAAGGCGGTCGGGGCCCGAGCTGGACACCGCCGCCAGCAGCTGCTGATCGGTCACGGGCCGGGCCACCATCGACGCCACCGACAGCACGGGCAGGCCCAGGCCGTCGGCGAGTTCGATCGACACGGCCGACTCACTCACCGGCACGATCCGCGCCCGCACCGCCGTCGCGCCCGCGGCGTGCAGGGAGACCTGCTGCCAGGAGAACGGCACCAGCATCGAACCTTCGGGGAGCTCGTCGCCGCCCGACGCCAAGATCACCGCGTGCAGCGCGGCATCGAGCATCGCCGGGTGGACGCCGAATCCGGCGGCGGACACCCCCGCGTCGGCGGGCAGGGTCACTTCCGCGAACACCTCGTCGCCGCGGCGCCACATGGAGGTGAGGCCACGGAACGCGGGCCCGTACCCATACCCGCGCTCGGCCAGCAGCTGATAGCCGTCGCCGATGTCCACCGGGGTGGCACCCAACGGCGGCCACGCCGACAGGTCGGCGCTCGGCTGCACCGACCCGGGCCGCAGCACACCCTCGGCGTGCAACGACCAACCCGCACCCGCATCGCCACGCGAGAACACCGACACCGCGCGGGCACCCGAGTCGTCGGCGCCGCCGACCACGACCTGGACCGCAACCGAGCCCGAGTCCGGAAGCACCAGCGGCGCAGCCAGATTCAGTTCGTCGACAATTCCGCAGCCCACCTCGTCACCGGCGCGGATGGCCAGCTCGACGAATCCCGCGCCGGGGAACAGCACCACGCCGCCGACGGCGTGGTCGGCCAACCAGCCCTGTGCGCCGGGCGACAACCGGCCGGTCAGCACCACTCCACCGGATGCCGGCAGCTCGACCACCGCGCCGAGCAGCGCGTGCTCGCCGGGCGCCAGGCCCAGCCCCGCGGCGTCAACCGTCGCGCCGTCACCGGAGAGCCAGAACCTGCGGCGCTCGAAGGCATAGGTGGGCAGCTCCACGAAATGGGCGTCGCCGACCACGGCGCGCCAATCTACGTCCATCCCGGCTACGAACCCCTGCGCGACCGCGTTGGTCAGCGTCACCGGTTCCGGGCGGTCCTTGCGCAGCGCCGACATGGTGATCACCGGCGCGTCCGGAAGCGTCTCCTCGATCGAAGCCGTCAGTCCACCGCCGGGGCCGACCTCGAAGAAGCGGTTGCCACCGGCCGCGTGCACGTAGCGGACGCTGTCGGCGAACCGCACCGCTTCGCGAATGTGCCGCTTCCAGTAGGCGGGCGAGGCGAAATCGTCGGCCGCCAGCTGCCCGGTCACGTTCGACACGATCGGTATCGTCGGTTTGCCGACGGCGAGCCCGGCGGCGACCGTGCCGAACTCGTCGATCATCGGTTCCATCAACGGCGAGTGGAACGCGTGCGACACCGCCAACCGATGGACGCGGCGGCCGTCGGCGCGGAGTTGGTCCGCGATCGCGCTCACTGCGTCCTCGGCGCCCGAAATGACCACGGACGCAGGCCCGTTGACCGCGGCGATGCCGACCTCTGGCACGAGCAGCGGGCGCACTTCCTCCTCGGTGGCCTGCACGGCGACCATCGCCCCGCCCTCGGGCAGGGCTTGCATGAAGCGGCCCCGGGCGGCGACCAACACCGCCGCATTCTGTAGCGACAGGACGCCGGCGACGTGCGCGGCGGCCAGCTCCCCGATCGAGTGGCCGAGCACGAAGTCGGGGCGAATGCCCCAGGATTCGAGCAGCCGGAACAGGGCGACTTCCACCGCGAACAACGCCGGCTGCGCGAATTCGGTGGTGTTCAGGACGTTTTCGTCGGCTCCCCACATGACGTCGCGCAGGGGCCGCAACAGATGCCGGTCCAGCTCCGCCACGACGCTGTCGAACGCCTCGGCGAACATTGGGTACGCGTCGTGCAAACCCCTTCCCATACCGAGCATTTGGGCGCCCTGGCCGGGGAAGACGAAGACGGTCTTGCCGCCGGGCGTCGCCGTCCCCTGAACGACCGAAACGACTTGACCGGTCGCCACCTCGTCCAGGCCCGCCATCAGCTGCCCGCGGTCGCCACCGACGACCACGGCCCGATGTTCGAAGTGGGAGCGGCCCGCCAGCGACCATGCCACATCGGCGATGTCGAGCTCGCCGTGCCCGCGCAGGTGCGCGGCGAGCCGATCGGCTTGAGAGCTCAACGCGGGCAGCGACTTTGCCGCGATCGCCCACGGCAACACCGGCGGCCGCTCACGGTCGGCGGCGGGTGCGTCCTGGACGGGTGCGGCCTCGATGATGACGTGGGCATTGGTGCCGCTGATTCCGAACGACGACACGCCGGCGCGGCGCGGGCGAATAGCCGGCCAGGCCCGGTGTTCGGTCAGCAGCGATACCGATCCCGCCGACCAGTCGACGTGCGGGCTGGGCTCGTCGACGTGCAGGGTGGCCGGCAGTAGGTCGTGGCGCATCGCCAGCACCATCTTGATGACACCGGCCACGCCTGCGGCGGCCTGGGTGTGACCCATGTTCGACTTGATTGATCCCAACAGCAGCGGCTCGGCGCGGTCCTGCCCGTAGGTGGCCAGCAACGCCTGGGCCTCGATGGGATCACCCAACGTGGTGCCCGTGCCGTGGCCCTCGACCGCGTCGACCTCGGCCGCGGACAACCCCGCGTTGGCCAGCGCCGCACGGACCACACGTTGCTGGGACGGGCCGTTGGGGGCGGTCAGGCCGTTGGATGCGCCGTCGGAGTTGATCGCCGAACCGCGCACCACCGCCAGCACCGGGTGGCCCAGTCGCTGCGCGTCCGACAGGCGTTCCAGGACAAGCATTCCGCCGCCCTCGGAGAACCCGGTGCCATCGGCGGCCCCCGCGTACGCCTTGCACCGGCCATCGGCGGACAACCCCCGCATGCGGCTGAACTCCACGAAGATGTCGGGTGTGGCGTTGACGGTGACGCCACCCGCAAGCGCCAGGTCGCACTCGCCCGAGCGCAGCGACTGCGCCGCCATGTGCAGCGCCACCAACGACGACGAGCACGCCGTGTCGACCGACACCGCGGGGCCCTCCAGCCCCAGCACGTATGACACCCGTCCCGACGCCACGCTCGACGACTGCCCGGTCAGGCGGAAGCCCTCGGCGGCCGGGGCGGCCCCCATGCCGTAGCCCTGGGTGTACACGCCGGCGAACATGCCGGTGGCGCTGCCCCGCAACGCGGCGGGGTCAATTCCGGCCCGCTCCAACGCTTCCCAGGACAGCTCCAGGAACATCCGCTGCTGCGGGTCCATCGCCAGCGCCTCGCTCGGCGCGATGCCGAAGAACGCCGGGTCGAAGTCCGCGACGCCGTCCACAAAGCCGCCGGTGCGGGTGTAGCAGGTGCCCGGGACGTCGGGATCCGGGCTGTAGATGCCGGCCAGGTCCCAGCCACGGTCGGTGGGGAACTCCGAGAGCACGTCGCGGCGATCGACAAGCATCTGCCACAGGTCGTCGGGGGAATTCACCCCGCCCGGATAGTGGCAGGACATGCCGACGATCACGATCGGGTCGTCGCCGACCTGGCGGGCGACCGGGGCGGGCGCAATCTCCCGCGGCGCCCCGGCGAGTTCGCCGCGGATGTAGCCCGCCAGGCCGTTGGGCGTCGGGTAGTCGAAGATGAGGGTGGGTGAAAGCGCAAGCCCGGTGGCGGTTTTCAGCCGGTTGCGCATTTCGACCGCGGTCAGCGAGTCGAAGCCCAGGTCCTGGAACGCCTTGTCCGGGTCGATCGCCTCCGGCGTGGTGTTGCCCAAGACGGTGGCAATGTGCGAGCGCACCAGGTCCAGCAGCACGGCCTGCTGTTCGGCCTCGGGCAGCCCGTGCAGACGGTGGGCCAGAGCCGATTTCGACTTGGCGGCCGCGAGCGAGTCGTCGACCTGGCGCCGCGCCGGCGCGTTGACCAGGTCGGCGAACATGGGTGGCACCGCGGCCGCGTGCGCGCGCAGCGCGTTCAGGTCGATGCGGGCGGGGGCCAGGAACGGCTCGTCGAGGATCACCGCGGTGTCGAACAAATCCATCGCCTCGTCCGACGACAACGCCAGGATACCGTCGCGGCCCAGCCGCGCGAGGTCGGCGGCGTCCAGCCCACCGGTCATCGCGCTGGCCTGATCCCACAGCCCCCATCCCAGCGAGATGGCCGGCAGCCCGTGGGCCCGCCGGTGCGCGGCGAGTCCGTCGAGGAAGGAGTTGGCCGCCGCATAGTTGGCTTGCCCCGACGACCCGACGAGGCCGGCCATCGACGAGAACATGACGAACACCGACAGGTCGAGACCGCGGGTGAGCTCGTGCAGGTTCCAGGCGGCATTCACCTTGGCGCGCAACACCGCATCCACGCGTTCCGGAGTCAACGAGGTGACGACCGCGTCGTCGAGGACGCCGGCGGCATGGATGACCCCGGTCAGCGGGTGGCTCGCCGGTATCTCGGCGAGCACGGCGGCCAGCGCCTCGCGGTCGGCGGCGTCGCACGCGACCACCCGCGCACGGGCGCCGGCGCGCTCCAACTCGGCGACCAACTCGGCCGACCCGGCCGCGGCGGAGCCGCTGCGGCTCAGCAACACCAGGTTCTGCACCCCGTGTTCGGTCACCAGGTGCCGGGCGAGCGTCGAACCCGCCATTCCGGTCCCGCCGGTGATCAGCACGGTGCCCGCGGTCCACGGGACGGGAAGCGTCATGACGACCTTGCCGATGTGGCGGGCCTGGCTCAGGTATCGCAACGCCGCCCGAGCGCGCCGAATGTCGAAGGTGGTCACCGGCAGTGGCCGCAGCACGCCGGCGTCGAAAAGACCGGCCAGCTCGATCATCCACTGGTGCATCCGCGGCCGGCCGGGCTCGAAGAGGTCGAAGGCGCGGTAGCGCACGCCCGGATACTCCTGCGCGATCACACCGGGATCGCGGATGTCGGTCTTGCCCATCTCCAGGAACATGCCGCCGGGGGCCACCAGCCGCAGCGAGGCATCCACGAAATCGCCTGCCAGCGAATCCAGCACCACGTCCATGCCGCGGCCACCGGTCACCGCGCGGAATTTGTCCTCGAATTCCAGGCTGCGGGAATCCGAGATGTGGTCGTCGTCGAAACCCATGGCTCGCAACGTGTCCCACTTGCCCCGGCTGGCCGTCGCGAAGATCTCGAGGCCGAGGTGCCGGCCCAACTGAACGGCGGCCATGCCCACACCGCCGGCGGCGGCGTGCACCAGCACCCGCTGCCCCGGCTTGACCTGGGCCAGGTGCACGAAGGCCATGTACGCGGTGGTGAAGACGGCCGAGATGGCGGCGGCTTCGGCGTACGACCAATCAGCCGGCATCGGCTGCAGCAGGCGCACATCGCCGGCGACCAGCGTGCCGCTGCCGTCGGGGAAGAACCCGTACACCGAGTCGCCGACCGCGAAATCGGTGACGCCCGGGCCGACTTCGGTGACCACGCCGGCGCCCTCACCGCCGAGCAGCGCGTCGTGGGTGAACATGCCCAGGGTGATCATGATGTCGCGGAAGTTGGCGGCGATGGCGCGCAGCGCGACGCGGACCTGGCCCGGCTCCAACGGCGCGGCGGCGTTGGGAACCGGCTCCAGCCTTAGGTTTTCGAAGGTGCCGGCGCTGCTGATGCCCAGTCGCCAGGGTCCCTCGGCCGGGGGCACCAGAAGGTCGTCGGCTGCGCGGCTGGGCCGCACGCGTGGGGTGTAAAGCTGGCCGCCGCGCAACAGTACCTGCGGCTCGCCGGCCGCGAGCACCGACGCCGCCACCTGATCATCCAGCGGCACATCGCAATCCACCAGGACGATGCGGCCCGGGTGTTCCGTTTGCGCCGAGCGCACCAGGCCCCATACGGCCGAGCCGGCCAGGTCGCTGACGTCCTCGCCCGCCAATCCCACCGCGCCGCGGGTCGCAACGATCAACACCCCGGAGTCGCGCTCGGCCAACCAGGCTTGCACCGCGCTGAGCGCCTCGTGGGTGCGCTGGTAGCTCGCGGTGACGGGATCCTGTTCGGTGACAACGGATTCCACGATCCCGTAGGAGGGCGCCGGGTCGCTGGCGGCCGGGGCGGCCGAAGGCGACCAGGCGACCTCGAAGAGTCGCTCGGGACCCGAGCTCGACACCGCCGCGCGCAGCTGGCGCTCGCTGACCGGACGGGCAACCATTGCGCCGACCGTCAACACCGGCAAGCCCAGCCCGTCGGCGAGCTCGATCGAGATCGCGGTGGTGCCCCCGCCGCCCTGCCGGGCGGTGGGCGCGATCCGCGCGCGGACCGCGGTCGCGCCCGCGGCATGCAGCGAGACATCCTGCCACGAGAACGGCAACATCACATCGACGGGCCGGCCCGCCGCCTGCTGGGCCATGATGACGGCGTGCATTGCCGCGTCGAGCAATGCCGGATGGACGCCGAACCCGCTGACGCCTCCCGCCGCGTCCGGCAGCCGCACTTCGGCGAACACTTCGTCGCCGCGGATCCACGTCGCCGTCAGCCCCCGAAACGCCGGGCCGTAACCGTATCCGTGCGCCGCCAACTGGTCGTAGCTGTCGGCCAGGTCCACCGCGACCGCACCCTCGGGCGGCCACACCGACAGGTCGGCGGCGGCCTCGATCGACCGGGAGCTCAGCATGCCTTCGGCGTGGCATACCCATCCCGAACCGGCGTCGGCGCGGGAAAACACCGACACGGCGCGCCGGCCCGATTCGTCGCCGGCGCCGACAACCACCTGTACGGCAACCGAACTCGAGGCGGACAGCATCAGGGGCGCCTGCAGCGTCAACTCGTCCACCACCGGACAACCGACTTCGTCGCCGGCCCGGATCGCCAGCTCGACGAAGCCCGCGCCCGGGAACACCGCGGCACCAGAGACGGCGTGATCGGCCAGCCAGCCCTGCAGGCTCGGCGACAGCCGACCCGTCAGCAGCACCCCGTCCGAGGCCGGCAGCTCCACGACCGCGCTGAGCAAGGCGTGCTCGCTGGTCCCCAGCCCCAGGCCCGCGGCGTCCGCCCCGATGCCCTCGCCGGACAGCCAAAACCTGCGCCGGTCAAAGGCGTACGTCGGCAGCTCCACGAAGCTCGCGCCGGTCAACACGCCGCGCCAACTCACGCTGACGCCCGCGGCGAACGCGACGGCGGCCGACGTCAGGAACCGCCCGAGTCCGCCGTCGTCGCGGCCCAGGGTAGGAACCACGATGGCCTCGGAGTCACCGGCGGCGTTTTTCAGGCAGTCGTTGGCGGTGTCTTCGACACCGGCGATCAGCGCGGGATGCGGGCTGGACTCGATGAAGGTGCGGTAGCCGTGCTCGCATGCGGCGCGCACCGCCTGGTCGAACTGCACGGTCTGCCGGATGTTGCGATACCAGTAGGCGGCGTCCAAACCGGCCGTGTCCAAACGATTTCCGGTCACTGTGGAGAAGAAGGCGATGCGCGAGGAACGCGGCTCGATACCGGCCAGGGCCTCGGCCAGCTCGGCACGGATGGCCTCGACCTCGACCGAGTGCGACGCGTAGTCCACGTCGATCCGTCGGGTGCGCAGCTCCAGGTCGGCGCAGAACCCGACGAGCTCGTCGAGGGCCGCCACGTCACCCGATACCACCACCGCGGAGCGGCCGTTGACGGCGGCGATGCTGACGCGGTTGCCGTAGGGCGCCAACAGTTCCCGCGCGCGATCGGTGCTGCACGCGATCGACAGCATGCCCCCGGAGTGGGCCAGCGATCGCAGCAGTTGGCTGCGCAGCGTGACCACCCGGGCCGCATCGCGCAGCGACAGGGCGCCGGCGACATACGCCGCGGCGATCTCACCCTGCGAATGGCCGATCACCGCGTCCGGGCTGACCCCGACCGACTTCCACAGTTCCGCCAGCGAGACCATCACGGCGAACAGCACCGGCTGCACCACGTCCACGCGGTCCATACCCGGGGCCCCGGGTGCGCCGCGCAGGACGTCGATGAGCGACCAGTCGACGAATTCCGAGAACGCTTCGGCGCACGCATCGATCTGCTGGGCGAATATCGGTGCGGCGTCCAGCAATTCGACGCCCATGCCCAGCCACTGCGAACCCTGGCCGGGGAACACGAAGACGTTCTTGCCCGCCGGCACCGCGGAGCCCTGGATCACCGAACCGGTGAGGTCCGCCATCTCGGAGCCGGCCAATTCGTCCAGCCCGGCCAGCAATCGGTCCCGGTCGCCACCGACGACGACGGCCCGATGCTCGAAGGTCGCGCGGCCGGCCAGCGTCCAAGCCACGTCGGCGACCTCGAGCTCCTCGTGGCCGCGAACGTGTCCAGCCAGCCGGGCGGCCTGAGACCTCAACGCCGACAACGACTTCGCCGACACCACCCACGGCACCACCGCCGGCTTCGGGCGGTCCTCCGGCGGCTCGGGCGCCGGCGCCGCCTCGACGATCACGTGCGCGTTGGTGCCGCTGATGCCGAACGACGACACGCCGGCCCTACGCGGCCGTTCGGCCGCCCAGGGTTGCGCCTCGGTCAGCAGTGACACCGACCCCGCCGACCAATCCACGTGCGGGCTGGGCGCGTCGACATGCAATGTGGCAGGCAATATCTCGTGGCGCATGGCTTGGACCATCTTGATCACCCCGGCCACGCCGGCGGCGGCCTGGGTGTGACCCATGTTCGACTTGATCGAACCCAGCCACAGCGGCTCGGGGCGATCCTGGCCGTAGGTCGCCAACAGCGCCTGGGCCTCGATGGGGTCACCCAGCGTGGTGCCCGTGCCGTGGCCCTCGACGACGTCGACGTCGGCCGGCGACAAGCCGGCGTTGGCCAGCGCCGCGCGCACCACCCGCTGCTGCGACGGACCGTTGGGCGCGGTCAACCCGTTCGACGCACCGTCCTGGTTGACCGCCGAGCCGCGCACCACCGCCAGCACCGGATGGCCCAGCCGCCGCGCATCCGACAGCCGCTCGACGACCAGCATCGCGCCGCCCTCCGACCAACCGACGCCGTCGGCCGCTCCGGCGTAGGCCTTGCAGCGGCCGTCCGGGGCCAGCCCGCGGTGGCGACTGAACTCGACGAACACGGTCGGGGTGGCGTTGACGGTCGCGCCCCCGGCAAGCGCCAGATCGCACTCGCCCGAGCGCAGCGACTGCACCGCCATGTGCAACGCCACCAGCGACGACGAGCAAGCGGTGTCCACCGAGACCGCCGGGCCCTCCAGCCCCAGCACGTACGACACCCGGCCCGAAGCGACGCTGGAGGTCATGCCGGTCAGGCGGTAGCCCTCGATCTCCTCGGCGAGCATGCCGTAGCCCTGGACGATGAGGCCGGCGAACACGCCGGTGGCGCTGCCCCGGAGGCCACTCGGATCGATCCCGGCCCGCTCCAGGGCCTCCCAGGACAGCTCCAGCAGCATCCGGTGCTGCGGATCCATGGCGAGCGCCTCGCTCGGCGCGATGCCGAAGAACGCCGGATCGAAGTCGGCGACACCGTCCACGAAACCGCCGGTCTGCGCGTACGTCTTGTGGCGGGCGTCGGGGTCCGGGTCGAACAGGCTCGCCAGGTCCCAGCCGCGATCGGTGGGGAATTCGGTGATGACGTCGCGGCCGTCGGCGACCATCTGCCACAGGTCTTCTGGGGTCTCGACTCCGCCGGGGAACCGGCAGGACATGCCGACGATCGCGATCGGCTCGCTCGACCGCTCCAGCAGCGCACGGTTGGTGCGTTTCAGGCGCTCGACCTGGACCAGCGCTTTGCGCAGCGCTTCGGTCGCATGCTGGAGTTGATCCACCATCACTACCTCTCGCCTAACTTGGCCGTCAGCTGCCCCGATGCGACTCTCGCCGAGTCACGGAAATTGCTGCACGATGCGAAGTCGTGCTGCTCTCCGGCCCAAGAATGTCGCTGGTGAGTATGGCCAACTCCGACGGGATTTCAAAACGTCCGATGCTCCCGGCTGCTACAGGAGGACCGGCTTTGGCGCGCGCGACGCGCCGCTGCGCCCGCGGGTCTCGTGGCCTGCCCGGACCCGAGTGCACCGCGGTACAACTGACGCGCCGTCCATGGCGCGACTGTACCCGGCTGAGCATCGCTGGTGGTCAGAGCGGTCAGACACCCGCCCGGCGCCAGCCGTCGGCGGCCCGGGCGGCGCTGATCAGCACGTCGCACAATTCTCGCAGTTCGGTCGCCGGGGCCCCCTCTTCCAGGGCGGTGGCGACGTCTTCCGCGGCGCACCGCACCTGGTAGACCCGGTCCGACAGGTCGGCTGCGTCGTCGGCCGACAGCACGATCGCGTCGGCGGGCAGCGCCAGGCCGGCTCCGCCGCCGCCCCGGGTCAGCGAGGCGCGCTGTTCGTATGCCCGCTGCCGGCACGACTGCCGGCAGTACTGGCGGCGCCGTCCCATCCCGGCGTCGGACACGTCTCGACCGCACCAGCGGCACGGCTGCGGGTGGGTGCGACGGCTCACGCCTGCCGACTTTATCGGGATTGCGCGGCGATCCCGGTATCATTGAAGGCCGCGTCGCGTACGCCGGCGGCCCATCGCGGGAACTACGCGGAGCGCCGCAACGTTTGCCGAACGGACATACTTGCCCGACAGCTCAGAGGACCCAGAGGAGTAGCAACATGGCTGATCGCGTTCTTAGGGGCAGTCGCCTCGGAGCCGTGAGCTACGAGACCGACCGCAACCACGACCTCGCGCCGCGCCAGATCGCGCGGTACCGCACCGAGAACGGCGAGGAGTTCGAGGTCCCCTTCGCCGACGACGCCGAGATCCCCGGCACCTGGCTGTGCCGCAACGGCATGGAAGGCACCCTGATCGAGGGCGACCTGCCCGAGCCGAAGAAGGTGAAGCCACCGCGCACGCACTGGGACATGTTGCTCGAGCGTCGCAGCGTCGAAGAACTCGAAGAGCTGCTCAAGGAGCGGCTCGAAATCATCCGCACCCGCCGCCGGGGCTGAGCCCGGCCGCTTAGGTGCGGTTGTCGGCGCGCTGGCTGCCGGCGCGGGTCCTGCGGCCTTCGATGCCCCAGCGGGTCACCTTGACCAGCGCCTCGCGGATGTTGGAGCCGCTCATCTTGGAGACGCCAAGCTCGCGTTCGGTGAAGGTGATGGGCACCTCGGCGATGACGAACCCGCCGCAGACGGTGCGCCAGGTCAGGTCTATCTGGAAGCAGTAGCCCTTGGAATCGACCGCATCGAGCCCGATCGCCTCGAGGACCTCGCGGCGGTAGGCGCGGTAACCGGCGGTGATGTCATGCACACCGATACCCAGCGCGAGCCGCGCATAGGTGTTGGCCGTCCACGACAGCGCCCAGCGCCGCCACGGCCAATTTCGCACCGCCCCGCCCTCCACGTAGCGGGAACCGATGGCCAGATCGGCTCCGGCGTCGACGGCGTCCAGCAGCAGGTGCAGCTGCTCGGGGGCGTGGCTGCCGTCGGCGTCCATTTCGACCAGCACCGAGTAGTCGCGGCTCAGCCCCCAGGCGAAGCCCGCCAGGTAGGCGGCACCCAGCCCGTCCTTAGCGGTGCGGTGCATCACGTGGGTGCGACCGGCATCGGCGGCCGCCAGTTTCTCGGCGAGCTCGCCCGTGCCGTCGGGGCTGCTGTCGTCGACGATGAGCAGGTGCACGTGGGGGCAGGCGTCCTTCAGCCGCCGGTGGATCACCGGCAGGTTCTCCCGCTCGTTGTAGGTGGGGATGATCACCAGGACGCGTTCGCTGGGACGGCTCCCCGGGACCCGGGGCGCCGGCTGGCCGGTGGTCATGTAGCTCCTCTGTGTCGGCCGGAATGGCGCGACGGTCGTCGGCCGCCCTCGTGGGGCGGAGTGTAGTCACCGTCGGTGTCCGGCGGCGTCTGGTCCCCGCCCTCCTCGGGCGGACTGGCTGAGTCGGCCTCGTCGGGCGGGCTGTCGCCCGCGGGCGCACCGCCGTTCGGGGATTCGTCCGGGGCCTCGGACCTCTGACGAATGGGACGCGGGAACCATCTATTGTGCCGTATCCCGGCCAGGATGGCCGCTCCGGCCGCCGCGACCAGGAGCCACTGCAGCAGCGGGCCCCACCGCGTCGCCGGCGTCAGTTTGGTCTTCAGCCGCACCTGGATGTCCAGGTAGTCGGGCTGGAAGAAGTCCGTGCGCACCAGTTCGGCGCCGTCCGGCGCGATCACCGCGCTGATGCCCGTGGTGCCGGCGACCACCACGTATCGGTCGTGCTCGACCGCGCGCACCTTGGCGAATCCCAGCTGCTGTTCGCTCATCGTCTTGTTGAAGGTGGCGTTGTTGCTCGGCACGGCCAGCAACTGGGCACCGTTGAGCACCGCCTTGCGCGGGACCCGGTCGAAGATCACTTCCCAGCAGGTGGCGACCCCGACCGGCACCCCGGCGATGTGCACGACGTCGCTGCCCGGCCGGGGCACCATGTTCCCGGCGCGGTTGGCATAGCCGGAGAGATGCCGAAACAGCCAGGGCATCGGCAGGTATTCGCCGAACGGTTGCACGATCTCCTTGTCGTGCCGGTCCGCGGGGCCGGTTGACGGGTTCCACACGATCATCGTGTTGGTGTATTGCGGGTTGTCCGGCGGGCTGCCGGGCAGTTCGGACACGGTGCCGATGAGTATCGGGGCGCCGATCGCGGTCGCGGCCTGCGATATCTCCAGCGCGGCGTCGACATTGGCCAGCGGATCGATGTCCGAGGAGTCTTCCGGCCAGATGACGAATTGCGGTTGCGGCGCCTGCCCGGAGCGCACGTCCTCCGCCAGCCGCAGCGTCTCGTGGACGTGGTTGTCGAGCACCGCCCGGCGTTGCGCGTTGAAGTCGAGGCCCAGCCGCGGCACGTTGCCCTGCACCGCCGCGACGGTGACCGAGGGCTCGCCGCCTGACCCGGTGCCGGCGTGCCGCACCTGCGGCCAGACGATGACCGACGCGAACAACACGAGGCATATGCAGACGCCCGGCAGGACCACCGCCGGCGGTGCCGCATCGGCGTTCGGCGGTTGGTCGCCGCTTCGCGCCCGACGGCCGGCGTGCCACCACTTCACGATCTCGATTGCGATGGCGGTCGCGCTGAAGCCGATCAGCACGATCGCCAGGGAGAGCAGCGCGGCGCCGCCGAGCTTCGCCAGCGGCAGGAAGGGGCCCTGCGCCTGGCCGAATGCCACCACGCCCCAGGGGAAGCCGCCAAACGGCAGGGTGGATTTCAGCCACTCCTGGGCGGTCCACACCAGGGCGAACCAGACGGGCCAGCCCGGCAACCCGCGCACCAGCACGGCGCACAGCCCGAACAGGGCGGGGAACAGCGCGCATGTCATCGCCAACACCGCCCAGGGCACGGCGCCGACGAGGGTGCTGATCCAGGGCAGCAGCGGCAGATAGAAGGCCAGCCCGAACAAGAACCCGTAGCCCAGACCGCCCGCCGGCGTGGTCGCGGGGTGTTTGAGCACCCAGGCCAGCAGCGCGGACGCGACGACCGCGGCCCACCACCAGTTCAGGGAGGGGAAGCTGGTGAACAGCAGCACACCGCCCGCGGTGGCGCACCCCAGCCGGGCCAGCCGCGGCCGCATGGCGGCCCGGACGGCGGGCAGCCGCGCGAGCACCGCCGCGCCCAGCCGGCCCGGCATGGCCTGCAGACGGGCCGCGGTCGGCCGGGCTCCGGCGTCGGAGGTGTCGGTTTCGGGCCCGGGCTCGACGGCGGCGGGCTCGTCATCGCGTTCCGATTCCGCTTCGTCGCTGATCGGGTCGCTATCGCGAGTTGCGCCGAGATCGTCCACGGGGTCGTCGTCCCTAGCCATGGATGACAGCGCCCCGATGCACGGTCCGCCGGCACCGCGGCAAGGCGTCGGTCGGGCCCAGGCGGGGCAGGGCCGGCACCCGGGCGCGCGGGTCGGTCGACCAGCGCTGAACGGCGTCGCGGGGCGCGTGGACGTCCAGGGCCCCGGCGTCCCAGACGGCGTAGGAGGCCGGCGCGCCGGGCACCAGGGTCCCGGTCTTGCCGTCGTGCACCCCGGCGGCCCGCCAGCCGCCGCGGGTCGCGGCGGCGAAGGCGGCCCGCGCGGACACCGCGCTGCCGGGGGTGTGATGGTTGACCGCCGCGCGCACGCTCGCCCACGGGTCGAGGCCCGTTACCGGTGCGTCGGTACCTAGCGCGAGGGGCACGCCTTGGGATGCTAACAGCGCGAGCGGGTTGAGCTGACTGCCTCGCTCGGCGCCCAGACGGCGCGCGTACATGCCGTCGGCGCCGCCCCACAGCGCGTCGAAGTTGGGTTGCACGCTCGCGATGACGCCCCACTGCCCCAGCCGGTTGGCCTGCTCGGCGGTCACCATCTCGAGGTGCTCGAGGCGGTGCCCGCACCGGGCGACGGCCACCGACCCGAGCCGCGCGACTACCCGTTCGAAGGCCGCGACCACCGCCGTGACGGCGGCGTCGCCGATGACATGAAAGCCCGCGGTCACCCGCGCCTCGGTGCACGCCCGCACGTGCGCCTCGATGAGGTCGGGGTCGAGGTAGCAGGTGCCGCGCCGGTTCTCGGCGTCGGCGTACGGCTCGTGCAGCCAGGCGGTGCGCGACCCGAGTGCGCCGTCGACGAAGAGGTCGCCGGCCAGCCCGCGGGCGCCGGTCTCCTCGATGAGCGCGCGCGCCCGGGCGGGGGTGGTCACCGCCTCGCCCCAATAGCCGGTCACCTCGACGCCGTGCTCCAGCGCCTGCAGCTGCAGCCAGTCGTCCAGCCCGCCGATCTCGGGTCCGGCGCATTCGTGCACCGCGACGATGCCGGCTGCCGCGGCCGCCCGCAGGGCGGCCCCACGGGCCTCGGCCAGTTGCTCGGGCGCCAGCAGGCCGCGCGCGACGGCGCGGACCAGGTGATGGGCGTCGCCGCTGAGCGGACCGTCGGGGCTGAAGCCCGGCGCCGCCGGCAGGTCGGCGGCCAGCCGGCGCAGTCCGGTCGAGGCCAGCGCGGAGTGGACGTCCACCCTGGACAAATAGGCGGGCCGGTCCCCGAGGACGGCGTCCAGGTCGGCGGTCGCTGGCGCGGCGTTCTCCGGCCACGACGATTCGTCCCAGCCGTGTCCCCACACCGGCCGGCCGGGGTGGGCGGCCGCGTAGTCGGCGACCATCTGGATGCACTGCGCGCGCGAACCCGCCGTGCGCAGGTCCAGCCCGCTCAGCGTCAGGCCGGTGGCGGTCAGATGGATGTGGCTGTCGACGAAGCCGGGCGCCACGAAACCGCCGTCCAGGTCCTCGATGTCCGCCGCCGGGAACAGGCTGCGGCCGATGTCATCGCTGCCCAGCCACGCCACGACGCCGTCCCGCACCGCCATGGCGGTGGCGTCGGGATGGGTCGGGCTGTGCACCCGGCCGTTGACCAGCAGCGTGGTTGCAGTCACAGGGCAAAACTACGTGGGGCGGCGGGCGATGTTCAGTCCCAGCCGGGCCGTCCCGGGAATCCACCGCGCACCGGCTCGGTCGGCAGGGCGGGCGGTTTGAAATCCCGCACGTCCACCACCTCACCGTCGATGTAGTCGGCGCCCGCGGGGGCGCCGCCCTGGCGCGGGCCCGCGCCGAACAGCGTCGCGTCCGCGAGCAACGGCATCCGCCGCCGCAGCCCGCGCATCGCGACCGCCGCCAGCCCCGGGCCGACGGCCGAACGGACGGGCCGGACCAGCAGCAACAGCCCCAACGCCGTGGTGACCAGCCCGGGCACCAGCACCAGGAGTGCGGCCAGGGCGAAGAGCGCGCCGTCGCTCGCCGCGGTGCGGGGAGCGGCCAGGCCGGATCGCAGGTGAGCGATCTGGCGTAGGACGTGCGATCCCATCATCGGCACCATCAGGCCCCAGCCGAGCACGAAGGTGCCCAGCAACACCAGCACAGTCCAGCCCCATCCGATCGCCGAAGCCAGGGCGATGCTCGCCGCCAGCTCCGCGACGGCGTAGATGACAAACAGCCGTGACAGCATGTCTGGCCAACGTCCGCCGACCGCGTCGAAGTTCCCATGGTGATGTCCGGGTCGATTGCAGTTAGATGACGCTATGACCACGATTGAGATCGACACGCCCGAAGGACCGATCGACGCGCTGCTGGACCTGCCCTCGAGCCCGGGCCCGTGGCCCGGTGTCGTGGTGGTTCACGACGCGTTCGGATACGGCCGGGACAAAGAGTCGACGAACAAGCGCATCGCTGAGGCCGGCTATGTGTCGATCACCCCGAACATGTACGCGCGGGGCGGCCGGATCCGTTGCATCACCCGGGTGATGAAGGAGCTGCAGACGCAGCGCGGCCGCGCCCTCTCCGACATCCTGGCCGCCCGCGATCACCTGAAGGCCATGCCCGAATGTTCGGGTCAAATCGGCATCGCGGGTTTCTGCATGGGCGGCCAGTTCGCACTGGTGATGTCGCCCAAGGGGTTCGGCGCCTCCGCACCGTTCTATGGCGCTCCCCTGCCCCGCAACCTCGACAAGACGCTGGACGGGGCGTGCCCGATCGTGGCCAGCTTCGGCGCGAAGGACCCGCTGGGCCGAGGCGCGCCCGAGAAGCTGAACGAGGTCATCGCCAGAAAGAACATCACGGCCGACGTTAAGGTCTATCCCGGCGTCGGGCACAGCTTCGCCAACGATCTGCCCGCCCAATCACTGCTCAGGATCACCGGTTTCGGCTATGACGAGGCCGCCACCGAGGACGCCTGGCGCCGCGTTTTCGCGTTCTTCGGCGAACATTTGGCGAGCGCCTCAACCTAGTTGCGTCAGTTGAGCTTTCGCGACAAGGCAGCGGCAAAGGTGTGGGTGTCGCCGGGCCAGCGGGCCGACACGTAGCTGCCGTCGTCGACGACGAATGCGGGCCGCGAATCGGTTGCGGTGTCGCGCGCCATGCCCGAGGCCTTGCGCCGCCAGCCCGGTGAACCGCGCACCACGTCCCGGAAATCCGTTGGATCTGCAAGCGCGCGAGTCACTTCCGCCTGCACCGACATGTAGCCATTCGCCTGGCCGGGCTGCTCGGTGTAGGTGCGGTAGTAGTCCCGGTCCCAGAATCGGGTGACCCGCGTCAGTCGCCACGCCAGGCCCTCCATCGCCCACGTCAACGCCGTGGTCTTGCGGCCGTAGAGCACCGAGCAGCCCGGCCAGGCGAATGGCTACATGTCGGTGCAGGCGGAAGTGACTCGCGCGCTTGCAGATCCAACGG
>NZ_LZIZ01000236.1:0-18774 GCF_001666915.1 Mycobacterium sp. E3339
ATCACCAGCGCCAAGATCACCGAGCTGCTCGCGACCGAAGGCGTCGAGCGCAGCCCCACCGACGAGGCGATCGCCGGTGACATCGTGGCGGTGGCCGGGCTGCCCGAGATCATGATCGGGGACACCCTGGCCGACCCCGACCACGCCCACGCCCTGCCGCGCATCACGGTCGACGAGCCGGCGATCTCGGTGACCATCGGCACCAACACGTCGCCGCTGGCGGGCAAGGTGTCCGGTCACAAGCTGACCGCGCGCATGGTCCGCAACCGCCTGGACACCGAGCTGGTCGGCAACGTGTCGATCCGGGTGGTCGACATCGGCCGGCCCGATGCGTGGGAGGTGCAGGGCCGCGGTGAGCTCGCGCTGGCGGTGCTGGTCGAACAGATGCGCCGGGAGGGCTTCGAGCTGACCGTCGGCAAGCCGCAGGTGGTGACCCGCACGATCGACGGTCAGCTGCACGAGCCGTTCGAGGCGATGACGATCGACTGCCCCGAGGAGTTCGTCGGCGCGATCACCCAGCTGATGGCCGCGCGCAAGGGCCGCATGGAGGAGATGACCAACCACGCGGCGGGCTGGGTCCGGATGGACTTCATCGTGCCCAGCCGCGGCCTGATCGGTTTCCGCACCGACTTCCTCACCATCACGCGCGGCACCGGGATCGCCAACGCGGTGTTCGACGGCTACCGGCCGTGGGCGGGGGAGATCCGCGCCCGCCACACCGGGTCGCTGGTCTCCGACCGATCCGGGGTCATCACGCCGTTCGCGCTGATTCAGCTCGCCGACCGCGGCCAGTTCTTCGTCGAACCGGGCCAGGACACCTACGAGGGCATGGTCGTCGGGATCAACCCGCGCGCCGAGGATCTCGACATCAACGTCACCCGGGAGAAGAAGCTCACCAACATGCGGTCCTCGACCGCGGACGTGATCGAGACCCTGGCCAAGCCGCTCGAACTCGACCTGGAACAGGCCATGGAGTTCTGCGCCCAGGACGAGTGCGTGGAGGTGACCCCGGAGATCGTCCGGGTGCGCAAGGTGGAGCTGGACGCCACATCCCGGGCCCG
Organism: Mycobacterium sp. E3339; assembly: GCF_001666915.1. Lineage (NCBI taxonomy): Bacteria > Bacillati > Actinomycetota > Actinomycetes > Mycobacteriales > Mycobacteriaceae > Mycobacterium > Mycobacterium sp. E3339. The sequence goes on from NZ_LZIZ01000236.1 coordinate 1,062, forward strand.
CAGCCGCTCGCGGGCCAAGGCCCGGGGTTAATCGCGCGTGCTTGGGCGGGCTGCTGGGCAGCTGCTCGATACCCTGATCGGCATGCCGAGCCGCGTCCGCCGACTATTCGTGACGGTCGGCGTGCTCGTCTCGCTCACCGGGCTGGCGCTCGCGGCGTGCACGGTGAACCCCCCGCCGGCGCCGCAGAGCACCGACACGCCGCACAACTCGCCACCACCTCCGCCGCGGCCCACCCAGATCATCATGGGCATCGACTCGATCGGCGCCGGCTTCAACCCGCACCTGCTGTCCGACCTGTCCCCGGTGAACGCGGCGATCAGCGCGCTGGTCCTGCCGAGCGCGTTCCGCCCGGTGCCCGATCCCGCCACGCCGACGGGCTCGCGCTGGGAGATGGACCCCACCCTGCTGGAGTCCGCCGACGTCACCAACCAGAACCCGTTCACGGTGACCTACAAGATCCGGCCGGAGGCGCAGTGGACGGACAACGCCCCGATCGCGGCCGACGACTTCTGGTACCTGTGGCACCAGATGGTCAGCCAGCCCGGCGTCGTCGACCCAGCCGGCTACGACCTCATCACCGGCGTGCAGTCGCTCGAGGGCGGCAAGCAGGCGGTGGTCACCTTCGCCCAGCCGTACCCCTCGTGGAAGGAGCTGTTCTCCAACCTCCTTCCGGCGCACATCGTCAAGGACGTGCCGGGCGGTTTCGCGGCCGGGCTGGCCCGGGCGCTTCCGGTAACCGGCGGCCAGTTCCGGGTCGAGAGCATCGATCCGCAGCGCGACGAGATCCTGGTGGCCCGCAACGACCGCTACTGGGGCCCACCGGCCAAGCCCGCGCTGATCCTCTTCCGGCGGGCCGGGGCGCCGGCCGCGCTGGCCGATTCGGTGCGCAACGGCGACACCCAGGTGGCCCAGGTGCATGGCGGTTCCGCGGCGTTCGCGCAGCTGTCCGCCATCCCCGACGTGCGGACGGCCCGGATCGTGACGCCGCGGGTGATGCAGCTGACGCTGCGCGCCAACGAGCCCAAGCTGTCCGACGCGCAGGTGCGCAAGGCGATCCTCGGGCTGCTGGACGTCGACCTGCTCGCGGCGGTGGGCGCGGGCAGCGACAACACCGTCACGCTGGACCAGGCCCAGATCCGGGCGCCCAGCGACCCGGGCTACGAGCCGACCGCGCCCCCCGCGATGACGACGCCGGCGGCGCTGGCCCTGCTGGAGGGCTCCGGCTACAAGGTCGAGGGCAACGCGTCGGGCTCGCCGGCGCCCACCCCGACGAACACCGGGGGACCGCCCGAAATCATCCGCGGCCGGATCAGCAAGGACGGCCAACAACTCTCGCTGGTCATCGGCGTGGCCGCGAACGACCCGACGTCGGTCGCGGTGGCCAACACCGCCGCCGACCAATTGCGCAACGTCGGCATCGCGGCCAGCGTGCTGGCGCTGGACCCGGTCACGCTGTATCGCGACGCGCTGAACAACAACCAGGTGGACGCGATCGTCGGCTGGCATCAGGCGGGTGGGAACCTGGCCACGCGGCTGGCCTCGCGGTACGGCTGCCCGGCGCTGGAGTCCACGCAGGTGCCGACGCCCCCGGGGGCGCCCACCTCGGCGGCCCCGACGACCGGTCGGCCGGGCACCCCCGCCACCACGCCGTCGACCCAGCCCAGCCGGCCGGCGGACCCCAACGCGCTGGTGCAGGCGCCGTCCAACCTCACCGGCATCTGCGATCGCAGCGTCCAGTCGAACATCGATGCCGCGCTCAACGGGACGAAGAACATCAACGACGTGATCACCGCGGTCGAGCCGCGACTGTGGAACATGTCCACCGTGTTGCCGATCCTGCAGGACACCACGATCGTCGCCGCCGGCCCCAGCGTGCAGAACGTGGGCCTGTCGGGTGCGGTGCCGGTCGGCATCGTCGGCGACGCCGGCCAATGGATCAAGACCGGGCCCTGACCCGGCCCCGGCGGCTCGCTAGTCCAGGACCGCCCGCGCCGCCCGCGGCGGCATCACGGCATCCACGATGAGCGCCAGCTCCCGCCGGTTGGGTGGCGACCCGGTCAGCAGGAAGTGCTGATTGATCAACGCCGGGCCGATGCGCGCGGTCAGCGGGGTGATCATGTCCGGGTCGAGGTCACCCTCCGCGACCGCGGCCTGCAGGATCGATTCGACGATCCGCAGCCGCGGCGCCACCACCGCGTCGGCGAAGATCGCGCGCATCTCGGGCTCGTGCAGCAGCTGGTTGACGGTGGCCATGCCGGGGAAGGCGGTCTTGCCGGCGCAGACGTCGCGGTGGGCGGTGAACACCGTCAGCAGGTTTTCCCGGGCCGAGCGGCCGGGCCGCGCCTCGGGCAACGGCGGCAGGGTGTGCACCAACGCAGCGTGCACCAGCTCGCACTTGGTGGCCCACCGCCGGTACAGGGCCGCCTTACCGGTGTGGGCCCGCGCCGCGATTCCCTCCATCGTCAGCCCGCCGTACCCGACCTCCGCCAGCTCGGCCAGCGTGGCCTCGTAGAGCGCCCGTTCGAGGACCTCGCCCCGTCGGCGGCTCCGGCCGCCGGCCGGGGCGGTCTGGGTGAGCTGCGGCATTCCTCGATAGTAGCCGCATGCGTTCCTATCGCTGCTGCTGCGGGTAGGGTGCCGTCATGCCCGACACTCCGCGGCTGCTGTTCGTCCACGCGCACCCCGACGACGAGAGCCTCAGCAACGGGGCGACCATCGCCCACTACACGGCCCGCGGGGCCGACGTGCGCGTCATCACCTGCACGCTCGGCGAGGAGGGCGAGGTCATCGGGGACCGCTGGGCCGAGCTGGCCGTCGACCGCGCGGATCAGTTGGGGGGCTACCGCATCGGCGAGCTCACCGCGGCGCTGCACGCGCTGGGCGTCGACGCGCCCCACTACCTGGGGGGCGCCGGGCGCTGGCGCGACTCGGGCATGCGGGGCACGCCCCCGCGGCGGCGCCAGCGCTTCATCGACGCCGACGAGCGGGAAACCGTCGGCGCGCTGGTCGCGGTCATTCGCGAGCAGCGCCCGCACGTGGTCGTGACCTACGACCCGGGCGGCGGTTACGGCCACCCCGATCACGTCCACGCCCACACGGTCACGACGGCCGCCGTGGCCGCTGCCGGTTTTAAGGCCGGCTCCGGCGACTTTCCGGGCGAGCCATGGACGGTGCCGAAGTTCTACTGGACCGTGGTGGCCGAGAGCGCCTTCGAGGCCGCGTGGGAGACGCTGGACGACAACGATCTGCTGCCGCACTGGGCGATTCCGCCGCGCGACGAGTTCGACTTCGGCTATTCGGACGACAAGATCGACGCCGTCGTCGAGGCGGGTCCGCTGGCGTGGGAGGCGAAGCGGGCGGCACTGGCCGCGCACGCCACCCAGGTGGTCATCGGCCCGACCGGCCGGACCTGTGCGCTGTCGAACAACATGGCGCTGCCGATCGTGGCGGAGGAGCACTATGTGCTGGCCGCCGGCGCGGCGGGCGAGCGCGACGAGCGCGGCTGGGAAACAGATCTGCTTGCCGGGCTTGATTTCAGCGCGGTCGACACGCGGTAGGCTTTTCGATCAGGCAGCCACGGAAGGACTTCGCATGGACCCCGACCTGGACCCTAATCAGCAGCATTGGCAGGACCGGCTCGACAGCCTGCAGTGGGTTATCGGCTCGATACTCTCCAACCTCGACAGCGTCCCGACCTGACCGAAACGAAGACGCGCGCCGCATCCACCGAAGACGCCGGCGCGACAGACCCCGCGATACGTTTCGTTGTCCTGGCGCTGCTCGCCGTCGACGGGGTCCTCTCCGCACTTGCCGGGGCCCTGCTGCTGCCGTCCTATATCGGGGCCGTCCCGTTTCCCATCAGCGGCCTGATTTCCGGCTTGGTCAACGCCGCGCTGGTGTGGGCCGCCGGGCGGTGGACCACGTCGTCGCGGCTGGCCGCGCTGCCGTTGTGGACGTGGCTGCTCACGGTGGCCGTGATCAGCATGGGCGGCCCGGCCGACGACGTCATCCTGGGCGGCCGCGGCCTGCTGGCCTACGGGGCCCTGCTGCTGATCGTGTTCGGTGTGGCGCCGCCGTTCTGGGTGCTGTGGCGGCGGGGTCGCGGGGCCTGAGGTTCGCGCGGGCCGGGATGTCCCGGGTTGCGGCCCTGACGCTACTGTTTACTGTTGCGCAGACGGGGCCCGCACGGGTCGGAGAAAATTTCACATGTTGGGACACGCGGATGAAATTCGATCGTGGGGAAGTTACACGAAGGTGCCGCTGACTCCGGGCGAGGAGCCTACCGCTCTTCCTAATCCTGTGGTTCCGCCTAAGACCAGCGCCTCGGCGCTGCGGCGGGTGTTGCGCCGCGCCCGAGACGGCGTCGCGCTCAACGTCGATGAGGCTGCCGTAGCGATGACCGCGCGGGGTGAAGACCTCGCGGCTTTGTGCGCGAGCGCGGCGCGGGTGCGCGACGCGGGCCTGACGTCGGCCGGCCGGCGCGGCCCCGGTGGCGGGCTGCCGATCACCTATTCGCGCAAGGTGTTCATCCCGGTCACCCATTTGTGCCGCGACACGTGTCATTACTGCACGTTCGTCACCGTGCCGGGCAAGCTGCGCGCGCAGGGGGCGGGGATGTATCTCGAGCCCGACGAAATCCTCGACATCGCCCGTCGCGGGGCCGAACTTGGTTGCAAGGAAGCGCTTTTCACCCTTGGCGACCGCCCCGAGGACCGGTGGCCGGAGGCGCAGCAGTGGCTCGGCGAGCGCGGATATGACTCCACGCTGTCCTACGTGCGGGCCATGGCGATCCGGGTGCTCGAAGAGACCGGGCTGCTGCCGCACCTGAACCCCGGCGTGATGAGCTGGTCGGAGATGGCGCGGCTCAAGCCGGTGGCGCCGTCGATGGGCATGATGCTCGAGACCACGTCGCGTCGGTTGTTCGAAACGAAAGGGCTTGCGCACTACGGCAGTCCGGACAAGGATCCGGCGGTCCGGCTGCGCACGCTCACCGACGCCGGCCGGTTGTCCATTCCGTTCACGACCGGTCTGCTGGTCGGAATCGGCGAGACGCTGACCGACCGGGCCGAGACCTTGCACGCAATTCGCAAGTCCCACAAAGAGTTCGGCCACGTCCAGGAAGTGATCGTGCAGAACTTCCGGGCCAAGGAGCACACCGCGATGGCCGCCGTCCCGGACGCGGGAATCGACGACTACCTGGCGACGGTGGCGGTCGCGCGGTTGGTGCTCGGTCCCGGCATGCGCATCCAGGCGCCGCCGAACCTGGTGTCCCGCGACGAGTGCCTGGCCCTGGTCGGCGCCGGGGTCGACGACTGGGGCGGGGTGTCGCCGCTGACGCCCGACCACGTGAACCCCGAGCGGCCGTGGCCCGCGCTCGACGAGCTGGCCGACGTCACCGCCGAGGCGGGATACGAACTGGTGCAGCGGCTGACCGCCCAGCCGAGATACGTGCAGGCGGGCGCGGCGTGGATCGACCCGCGGGTGCGCGGCCACGTCATGGCGCTGGCCGATCCGGCTACCGGGCTGGCCCGCGACGTCAACCCGGTGGGGCTGCCGTGGCAGGAGCCCGACGACGTCGCGTCCGCCGGGCGGACCGACCTGAACGCGGCGATCGACACCGAGGGCCGCGCGACCGAAGCCCGCAGCGACCTGGACAGCGCGTTCGGCGACTGGGAATCGATCCGCGCCCACGTCCACGAGTTGGCCGCACGGACCCCCGAGCGCATCGATACCGACGTGCTCGCCGCGCTGCGGGCGGCCGAGCGCAATCCCGCCGGCTGCACCGACGGCGAATACCTGGCGCTGGCCACCGCCGACGGGCCCGCGTTGGAAGCCGTTGCCGCGCTGGCGGATTCGCTGCGCCGCGACACCGTCGGTGACGATGTGACGTTCGTGGTGAACCGCAACATCAACTTCACCAACATCTGCTACACGGGTTGCCGGTTCTGCGCGTTCGCGCAGCGCAAGGGTGACGCCGACGCGTATTCGCTGTCGACGCAAGAGGTGGCCGACCGCGCGTGGGAGGCGCACGTCGAGGGCGCCACCGAGGTGTGCATGCAGGGCGGGATCGACCCCGAGTTGCCGGTCACCGGCTACGCCGATCTGGTCCGCGCCGTCAAGGCGCGGGTGCCGTCCATGCACGTGCACGCGTTCTCGCCCATGGAGATCGCCAACGGCGTGACCAAGAGCGGGCTGAGCGTGCGCGAGTGGCTGATCAGCCTGCGCGAGGCCGGACTGGACACCATCCCCGGCACCGCTGCCGAGATCCTGGACGACGAGGTGCGCTGGGTGCTCACCAAGGGCAAGCTGCCGACGTCGGAATGGATCGACATCGTCACCACCGCGCACGAGGTGGGCCTGCGCTCGTCGTCGACGATGATGTACGGCCACGTGGACAGCCCGCGGCACTGGGTCGCCCACCTCAACGTGCTGCGCGGGATCCAGGATCGCACCGGCGGGTTCACCGAGTTCGTGCCGCTGCCGTTCGTGCACCAGAGCTCGCCGCTGTATCTGGCCGGCGCCGCCCGGCCCGGTCCCACCCACCGCGACAACCGGGCCGTGCACGCGCTGGCGCGAATCATGTTGCACGGCCGGATATCCCAAATTCAGACCAGCTGGGTGAAGCTGGGCGTCGAGCGCACCCAGGTGATGCTCAACGGCGGCGCCAACGATCTGGGCGGCACGCTGATGGAGGAGACCATCTCGCGGATGGCCGGCTCGGAGCACGGGTCGGCAAAGACCGTCGAAGAGCTGACGGCCATCGCCGAAGGGATCGGGCGCCCGGCGCGTCAGCGCACCACGACGTACGCCCCGCGGGCGGCGTAGCGGCGCTTGCGTGTCACCGGCGGCGGGTATAACCGACGCCGTGAAGCAAGACATCGATGAGGACCGGTTCCCGGAGTGGCGGCCGTTCGTCGACGCGGTGCAGCGGCGGCGGCCCGACGCCGGAACCTGGTGTGAGGCATGGACGGTGCGCGACATCGTCATCCATCAGGCGGGCAACGCCGAGGAGCTCGCCCGGGTGCTGGGCGCGCACTTGGCCGGTGAAACCGTCGGCACGCGCTCCTTCGAGGAGCGCGAGGGACCGCTGCGCGCCCTGACCGACGCCCAGTTGTGGGACGCCCTGCTCGACCGGATGGCCACCCTGAGCGCCGTCTCGGCGGAGGCCGACGCCGTGCCGCAGGACACCGACGTGGCCTGGACGGGCCGCACCATGAAGGTGCCCTGGTTCGCCGAGCACATGCGCGAGGAGCTGGTGCTGCACGGCTGGGACATCACCGGTGATGATGCCGCCGCCCAGGCGCGGCTGGCCGAGCCCTGGATGACCACCCACAGCGTCCTGGCGGTCGGCAAGCCGCTGCTGGTCAAGGGCGCCAAGCGGCTACGGCCGGACGAACGCGTCGAGGCGCGGCTGCGGACCCCCGGCACCGACGACGTGTTGATCAGCGCCGAGGCGGACCGGACCGCCATCGAACTCAGGCAACCCGAGGGACCCGCCACGCTGGAAACCGATCCGGCCGCGCGCGTGCTGCTGCTCTGGGGGCGTAAGCCCGCGGACCCGTCGCGCATCTGCAGCCGCGTCGGACCGGAAACCCTGGGCCGCGTCCGCGGCCTGCTCAGCGGTTACTGACTCAGAAGTTGTTACAGGTGACGGCGACCTGGTTGATGTCGTCGTAGTACTTCATCGCCGACGGCATCGCCTGGATCTGCTGGGCCATCTGCTGGCGCTTCGGCGGCGGCGCGGCCAGGAAGTTGCGGATGTAGGACTGCGCGATCGGCGAGTTGTTCAGCTGCGCGGCGGCCGCCGGGTCGGTGGCGTTGAGCGCCGCGATCACCTGCCCGTAGTTGCACGTGGTGTTGATGATCGCGTCCGACGGGTCCGCGGATGCGATCCCGGCGCCGGCGGTCAACGCCACTGCAGCGCTACCCACCGCAACGGTCAATTTGGTCAACGACAGCCTCATGTGTGGACACCTTCCCCGTTAATGCACCGCTTTTAAAGGCGACGACATCTGCCCAGCGGTTGCCGTCTTCCGGTCGAGGCTACCAGGCGCCACGACCGTGCTTCCATCTCAACGAATATCGCCGAACCCGGCTGGACTGCGACTATGCGCAGGTCGGCGGCCCGGGGGCGGTGTTCGCCCTTGGCGAAACGGGCCCCGGTCGCGGCTTGCGAGACTGGTGGTCTTAAATCGTCGATTCAACGGGCGTGCCAAGTGGTTGACGTGTATGTGCAACGTCTAGTATCAGTAACCGAAAGCTTTGTCTGGAGCGGCCGGAAGCACCGGGCGCGAGCCGAAGAGCAGCCCACACCGCAGTACATGGAGGAGACGTCTGTGACCTACACGATCGCCGAGCCCTGTGTCGACATCAAAGACAAGGCATGCATCGAGGAGTGCCCCGTCGACTGCATCTACGAGGGCGCGCGGATGCTGTACATCCACCCCGACGAGTGTGTCGACTGCGGTGCGTGCGAGCCCGTCTGCCCCGTCGAAGCGATCTACTACGAAGACGACGTGCCCGAGCAGTGGAGCCAGTACACGCAGATCAACGCCGACTTCTTCACCGAGCTGGGGTCGCCGGGCGGCGCCGCCAAGGTCGGCATGACCGAGAACGACCCGCAGGTGGTCAAGGACCTGCCGCCGCAGGGCGAGGGCGACTGAGCGGGCCGGTGCTGGATAAGCCCGGGGCGCGGCCGCGAGCCACCCGCGGGCGGGTCTCGGCGGCCCTGCCGGAATTCCCCTGGGACACACTGGCTGAGGCGAAGGCGCTGGCCGTCGCGCATCCCGACGGCATCGTCGACCTGTCCGTCGGCACCCCGGTGGACCCGGTCGCGCCGGTGATCTCCGACGCGTTGGCGGCCGCAGGTTCCGCGTCCGGCTACCCCGCCACCGCCGGCACCCCGCGACTGCGCGAGGCGGCGGTCGCCGCCCTGGCGCGGCGCTTCGGCATCACGGGGCTGACCGAGGCCGCCGTCCTGCCGGTGATCGGAAGCAAGGAACTCATCGCCTGGCTGCCGAGCCTGCTCGGACTCGGGCCCGCGGACGCGATCGTGGTGCCCGAGCTGGCGTACCCGACCTACGACGTCGGGGCCCGGCTGGCCGGCGCGACGGTGCTGCGCGCGGATTCGCTGACCCAGCTCGGCCCGCAATCGCCGGCCCTGGTCTACCTGAACTCGCCGAGCAACCCCACCGGGCGTGTGCTGGGCGTCGACCACCTGCGCAAGGTGGTCGGCTGGGCGCGCGACCGGGGCAGCATCGTGGCCTCCGACGAGTGCTACCTGGGGCTGGGCTGGGAGGCCCAACCGCTGTCCATCCTGCATCCCTCGGTGTGCGACGGCGACCATGCCGGGCTGCTCGCGATCCACTCGCTGTCGAAGAGCTCGTCGCTGGCCGGCTACCGCGCCGGGTTCGTCGCCGGTGACCCCGATCTGGTGGCCGAGCTGCTGGCGGTGCGCAAACACGCCGGGATGATGGTCCCGACGCCGGTGCAGGCGGCCATGGTGGCCGCCCTCGACGACGACGCCCACGAGCGGGCGCAGCGCGAACGGTACGAGCGGCGGCGGGCCGCGTTGCTGCCGGCCCTGCGCGCCGCCGGATTCGCCGTCGAGGATTCCGAGGCCGGCCTGTACCTGTGGGCCACCCGCGCCGAGCCATGCGCCGACAGCGTCACCTGGCTGGCCGAACGGGGCATCCTGGTGGCGCCCGGCCACTTCTACGGCCCGCGCGGCGCACAGCACGTCCGCGTGGCTCTGACGGCCACCGACGAGCGGATCGCCGCCGCGGTGCACCGGCTCGCCTAGCAAGCCGCCACCGGGACGGCGGCGACCGTGCACAATGCATCGGAGGTGTTCGCCCGCTCGAGTTAAGGACGGTGGTCGTGACCACGTCGGCCGGCAAGCTACGGATCCCGCTTTCGGTCGGGGACATCGCCAAGCGGGTGTTCCTGGGCAAGCCGCTGGTCACCGAGGACATCGCCTCCGAGAAGTTGTCGAATCCGGTTGCCCTGGGCGCGCTTTCGCCGGACGCGGTCTCGTCCGTCGCTTATGGCCCCGAGCAGATCCTGATCGAGTTGCTGCCCCACGCGGGGCTGGCCGCCTTCGTGTTGTTGCTTCCGATCACCGGTGTCATCCTGCTCATCCTGGTGCTGGTGGCCGCCTCGTATCGCCAGGTGGTGATGGCGTACACCCGAGCGGGCGGCTCCTACATCGTCGCCCGCGAGAATTTCGGGCCCCGGGTGGCGCAGATCGCCGCCGCCGCGCTGCTGATCGACTACGTGGTCACCGTCGCGGTGCAGTCGGCGGCCGGGACGGTCGCGGTGGTGTCGGCCGTCCCCTCGCTGGGCCCGTACAGCCTGGAAATCACGGTCGGGGTGGTGCTCGCCATCTGCTACGCGAACCTGCGTGGGCTGAAGGAGGCGGGCCTGCCGTTCGCGCTCGCCACCTACGCCTTCATCGGCATGGTCGGCCTAACCATCGTGGTCGGCGTCGTCCGCGCGGCCCTGGGCAATCTGCCGATCTACGATCCCGCGCACCTGTCCGGAACCGTGCCCGTTCACCAGGGCAACGGCCTGGTGCTGGGGGCCACGATCTTGGTGTTGCTGCGAGCCTTCGCCAACGGGGGCTCGTCCCTGACGGGGGTGGAGGCCATCTCCAACACCGTGGATCACTTCCGAAAGCCTCAGGGCCGCAACGCCCGCCGAGTGCTCACCGCCATGGCCACCATCCTCGGCCTGCTGCTGGCCGGCGTCGCCTATCTGGCCCACGTCACCCACGCCACGCCGTATCTCACCGAGTACCCGTCGGTGCTCTCGCAGATCGGGCGCGCCGTCTTCGGCAACGGCGTGCTCGGCAATGTCTTCTACACCCTGGTCCAGGCCGCGACAGCCGCCATCCTGTTCACCGGCGCGAACACCAGCTTCAACGGATTCCCGGCGCTGGCCAGTTTCGTCGCCGAGGACCGCTTCCTACCGCGCCAACTCACCAAACGCGGGCACCGGCTGGTCTTTTCGAACGGCATCATCACCCTGACCGCGCTGTCGGTGGTGCTGCTCGTGGTGACGGGCGGCTCGGTCAACGCGCTGGTCCCGTTCTACGCGATCGGCGTGTTCACCGGGTTCTCGATGGCCGGCTACGGCATGACCAAACACCATCTGACGCACCGCGAACCGGGATGGCGACGCCGCCTGGCCATCAACCTGTCCGCGGCTATCCTGTCCACGATCGTGGTCGGCATCTTCGCGGTCGCGAAATTCACCGAGGGCGCGTGGCTGGTGGTCGTGGTTTTCCCGCTGCTGGTGTTCATCCTGACCCGGCTCAACCGCGAATACCGCGCCGAGGCCGCCATTCTCGAGATGTTCCGCACCGACCGCCCGGAGCTGGTGAAGTACGCGCGGCACCGGGTGTTCGTGTTCGTCGACTCCGTCGACCTGGCGGTGATCGAAGCGTTGCGCTACGGCAGGGGACTGCGTGCCGACGAGCTGACGGCGGTGCACTTCATGGTGGACCCGGCCCACGCCGCCGTCCTGCGAAAGCGTTGGGACCACTTCGATCTGGACACCCCGCTGCGGGTCGTCGATTGCCCGGACCGGCGGATCATCCGGGCCGCGCAGCTGTTTGTCGCCAAGGCCCGCGACGAACAAGCGCGCACCAACGTGACCGTGCTCCTGCCGCGCCGGACGTTCGGGCGGCTGCTGGGGCGGCTGCTGCACGACCGCACCGCGGACAAGATCTCCAGCGCGGTGAGCCTGATCCCCGACGCGGCGGCGACCATCGTGCCGTACGACGTGGAATCGCGGATCAGGGAGGCCTACCCCGACACCGTCGAGCAACGGATCGCCGGCGAGATCGACAAGCTCGAGGCGTGGGTGTCCAAGGGCGAGGACGAGAAGGTGGACGCCTACGAGCATCCGGAGCGCCCGGCGTCGGTCATTCTGGTGGCCGGCCTGATCTCCGGCCAACGGGCCACCGTCGAGGGCCGGGTCAGCGAGGTCGAGGACGTCAACGACCGGGGGCGCACCCTGCGCGAGGTCGTCGTCGGGGACAACAGCGGGGAATTGACGATCACCTTCCGGCCCGGCCACGGGGGCGCCGACATCCAGCCCGGCCAGGTTTTGCGGGTCAGCGGGAAGGCCCGGCAATCGGGCACCCGGCCCATCACGATGGTGGACCCGACCTATCAGGTGATCGAGGACCCGGCCGACGCTGTCGAATCCGGCGAATCCGGCCATGGCGGTGAGACATAACCTTCGCGAATAAGGTTCCCCGCCAAGTCCTTTCGTCCCCGCGCGCGCGGGCACGCCAGCGCCACCCGAGTTTCGCCCGATCTCGGCCCGAGACCGGTTGTGCGCCCGAAATTTTCCAACCGCGCAGCGCACGGAGTTCGGGTCGCTAAGCTGATACCGCACTTTACGAATCCTGAGCCCGGATGCGTGAGCGGTGGTGCGCCCATGCGCACGGGGGGGCTCTGCCGAGCATTCGTACGGCCGCCGACCGCCCAACAGCGGAGAACAGGGGACCGCACGTTGCCTCTCGCGAACGCCACCCCCGTTGCCTTGATCGGCATGGCCTGCCGGCTTCCCGGCGGCATCGACTCGCCGCAACAGCTGTGGGACGCGTTGTTGCGCGGAGAGGATTTCGTCGGCGAGATTCCCGCCGACCGGTGGGACGCCGACCTGTATTACGACCCCGAGCCCGGAGTGCCGGGCCGGTCGGTGACGCGGTGGGGGGCCTTCCTGGACGACGTCGGCGGCTTCGACTGCGATTTCTTCGGCATGACCGAGCGCGAGGCCACCGCGATCGACCCGCAGCACCGGTTGCTGCTGGAGACGTCCTGGGACGCCATCGAGCACGCGGGCCTCGATCCCGCGGGCCTGGCCCACTCGCAGACGGGGGTCTTCGTCGGACTGACCCACGGCGATTACGAACTGCTCTCCGCCGACTGCGGTGCCGCCGAGGGGCCGTACGGATTCACCGGGACTTCCAACAGCTTCGCCTCGGGGCGGGTCGCCTACACGCTGGGTTTGCACGGCCCGGCGGTCACCGTGGACACCGCGTGCTCGTCGGGGTTGATGGCCGTTCACCAGGCCTGCGGCAGCCTGAACAGCGGGGAAAGCGACGTTGCCCTCGCGGGGGGCGTCGCCGTGACGCTGGAACCGCGCAAGTCCGTGTCGGGCTCGCTGCAGGGCATGCTGTCGCCGACCGGCCGCTGCCACGCCTTCGACGTGGCAGCCGACGGCTTCGTGTCCGGCGAGGGCTGCGTCATGCTGCTGCTCAAGCGGCTCGACGACGCGCAGCGCGACGGCGACCGCATCCTGGCCGTGCTGCGCGGCACCGCCGCGAACCAGGACGGCCGCACCGTGAACATCGCGGCGCCGTCGGAAACCGCCCAGGTGGCCGTCTACCGGAAGGCCCTGGCGGCCGCCGGTGTCGACCCGGCCACCGTTGGCTTCGTCGAGGCGCACGGGACCGGCACGCCGGTCGGCGATCCCATCGAGTACTCGAGCCTGGCCGCCGTGTACGGGACCGAGGGGCCGTGCGCGCTGGGCTCGGTGAAGACGAACTTCGGCCACCTGCAGTCGACGTCGGGACCGCTGGGGCTGATGAAGGCGATCCTCGCGCTGCGGCACGGCATGGTGCCGCGGAACCTGCACTTCACCCGCCTGCCCGACGGGATGGCCGAGATCGAGACCGAACTCTTTGTGCCGCAGGCCAATACGTCCTGGCCCACCGACGGTCACCACCCGCGCCGCGCCGCGGTGTCGTCGTACGGCATATCCGGCACGAACGTGCACGCCGTCTTGGAGGAGGCGCCGCCGCACGGTGCGGGGGGGCCGGCGCCGGTTAGCGCCGCGGCGTTGCTGTTTGCCGTGTCGGCCACGTCGGCGGAACAGTTGCGTGCCACGGCCGCCCGCCTCGCGGCCTGGGTCGACGAGCACGCCGGCACCGTAAGCCTGCGCGACCTCGGCTACACCCTGGCGCGCCGGCGCGCGCACCGGCCGGTGCGGACGGTGGTGTCGGCGAGCGACTTCGGTGAGCTGAGCGCGGCCCTGCGCGACGTCGCCGACGGCGATTTGCCCTACCAGCCCGCCGTCGGGCGGGACGATCGTGGGCCCGTGTGGGTGTTCTCCGGGCAGGGTTCGCAATGGCCGAGGATGGGCGCCGAACTGCTGGCGAGGGAGCCGGTGTTCGCCGCGACGATCGCCACGTTGGAGCCGCTGATCGCGGCGGAATCGGGTTTCTCGGTCACCGAGGCCATGTCGGCGCCGGAGGTGGTCACCGGCATCGACCGCGTGCAGCCGACGATCTTCGCGATGCAGGTCGCCCTGGCCGAGACGATGAAGTCCTACGGGGTGCGTCCCGGCGCCGTGATCGGGCATTCGCTCGGTGAATCCGCCGCGGCGGTCGTCGCCGGCGGCCTGTCGCTCGAAGACGGCGTGCGCGTCATCTGCCGCCGCTCGGCGCTGATGGCGCGCATCGCCGGCAGCGGCGCCATGGCGTCGGTGGAACTGGCCGGCCAACAGGTGCTCTCGGAACTGTCCATCCGCGGCATCACCGACGTGGTCCTGTCCGTGGTCGCCTCGCCCACGTCGACGGTCGTGGGCGGCGACGCGCAGACGATCCGGGATCTGGTCGCGGCCTGGAGCGAGCAGGACGTGCTGGCGCGTGAGGTGGCGGTGGACGTGGCCTCGCACTCGCCGCAGGTGGAACCGATCCTCGACGAACTCCTCGAGGCCCTCGCCGGCCTCGAGCCGAGGGAGCCCGACGTTCCCTACTACTCGGCGACCCTGTGGAACCCCCGCGAACGCCCGTCGTTCACCGCCGACTACTGGGCCGAAAACTTGCGCCACACCGTGCGATTCGCGGCGGCGGTACAGGCCGCCCTCAAGGACGGGTTCCGCGTCTTCGGGGAGCTGGCGCCGCATCCGTTGCTCACCCATGCCGTCGAGCAGAACGCCGGCGCCCTCGACACGCCGATCGCGGCGCTGGCGGCCATGCGCCGGGAGCAAGAGCTGCCGGCCGGATTGCGTGGTTTCGTCGCCGACGTGCACAGCGCCGGCGCCGCGGTCGACTTCTCGGTGCAGTACCCCACCGGCTGCCTGCTGGACGCCCCGCTCCCGGCCTGGACGCACCGCACCCTGATGTTGCGCCGCGAGGCAAAAGAGCAGGCGCACGGCGCGTCGGTCCACGCCGTCCATCCGCTGCTGGGTGCGCACGTCCACCTGCACGAGGAACCCGAGCGCCACGTCTGGCAGTCCGACGTCGGCACCGAGGCGCACCCATGGCTCGGCGACCACCAAATCCACCGCGTGGCAGCGCTTCCCGGTGCCGCCTACTGCGAAATGGCGCTGGCCGCCGCGCGGGCGACCCTCGGCGGCCAGGCCGAGGTCTGCGACATCACGTTCGACCAGACGCTGTTGCTGGACGGGCAGACTCCGGCATCGTCGACCGCCACGGTCACCGCTCCCGGCGTCCTGGAATTCACCGTGGACACCCACGCCGATGGCGAACGCGTTCGCCGGGCGGCCGCGGTCCTGCACGCCCCACCGGTAACCGATGGGGCCGTGCCGCGGCAGCCGCCCGCCCACGACATGGTCACGTTGATCGCCAATCACCCGTCCGGCACCGACGGCGGCGAACTACGAAAGGCGTTCGGCGCCATCGGAATTCAGTACGGCCCAGCCTTCTCGGGCCTGGCCGCGGCGCGCAACTCCGATGCGGGCGCGGGTACCGTGCTTGCCGAGGTGGCGCTACCCGGAGCGATCCGCTCCCAGCAGTCGGGTTACGGCATCCACCCCGCGCTGCTGGACGCGTGCTTCCAGTCGGTCGTCGTTCATCCCGAGGTGCAGAAGGCGAGCGCGGAGGGTCTGCTGCTACCGGTCGGCGTGCGCCGCCTGCGCAGTCATGCCTCGACGCGCAACGCGCAATACTGCCTCGCGCGGGTAACGTCGTCGCGCCCCGGCGAGTGCGAGGCGGACATCGACGTGCTGGACTCCTCCGGCGCCGTGCTGCTGACCGTCGAGGGGCTGCGCCTGGCCGGTGGCGCCGCCGAGGGCGACCGGGCGCGCCGGCTGCTGGGCGAGCGGTTGTTGACCATCGAATGGGAGACCCGCAGGCTTCCCGACCCGTCGCGCGGCGAGCCCGGATCGTGGCTGCTGCTCAGCGCCGGTGAGGTGACCGATCCGCTGACGGCGCAACTCGGCGAGGCGTTGTCCGACGGCGCCCAATGCACCACGGTGGCGCTGCCGCCCGGGTCGGCGAAAACCCCACAGCTGCGCACGCTGCTGTCGAGAAACGGGCCGGCCGCCTCGAACGGGCACGGGCCGCTCAAGGGCCTCACCGGTGTCGTCGTGGTGACCGCGCCCGCCGGCGACGCCGACCCGACCCGGGGCGGCCGCGACTACGTCTCGCACCTGGCGACCATCGCCCGCGAGCTCTCCGAGTTGCCGGGCGAATCACCCCGGCTCTTCGTGGTGACCAGGAACGCCGCGAACGTGACCACCGGCGACGTGGCCAACCTGGAGCAGACCGGGCTGCGCGGGCTGCTGCGGGTGATCGATTCCGAGCACCCGCACCTGAGCGCCACCCAGATCGACGTCGAGGCCGCGACCGATGCCAAACACGTTGCCCTGCAGCTGAAGAGCGGCTCGGAGGAGGACGAGACCGCCTGGCGGCACGGCGAATGGCACACCGCGCGGCTGCGGTCGGCTCCCCTGCGTCCGGCCGACCGCCAGACCACCGTCGTCGACCATGAGCGGGACGGCGTGCGCCTGCAGATCCGCACCCCGGGCGACCTCGAATCGCTGGAGTTCGTCGCGTTCGACCGCGTCCCGCCCGGGCCGGGGGAGATCGAGGTCGCCGTCACCGCGTCCACCATCAACTTCGCCGATGTGCTGCTCGCCTTCGGCCGCTATCCCACCTTCGAGGGCTACCAGCAGCAGTTGGGCGGCGACTTCGCCGGGGTGGTCACCGCCGTCGGGCCGGACGTCACCGGGCCGAAGGTGGGTGATCGGGTCGGCGGCATCTCCCGCAACGGCTGCTGGGGCACGTTCGTCATCGCCGACGCGCGGCACGCGGTCGTCCTGCCGCCCGGCCTGCCGCTGGACGCCGCGGCCGCGGTACCCACCGCCGCGGCGACCGCGTGGTACGGCCTGCACGATCTGGCCCGGGTCGCACCCACCGACAAGGTCCTCATCCACTCCGGCACCGGTGGCGTCGGGCAGGCCGCCATCGCGATCGCCCGCGCCGCCGGTTGCGAGATCTTCGCCACCGCGGGCAGCCCGCAGCGCCGGCAACTGCTGCGCGACATGGGAATTGAACACGTCTACGATTCGCGCAGCACGGAGTTCGCCGAGCAGATCCGCCGGGACACCGACCGTTACGGCGTCGACGTGGTGCTCAACTCGCTGCCCGGCGCCGCACAGCGCGCGGGAATCGAATTGCTGGCCTTCGGCGGCCGGTTCATCGAGCTGGGCAAGCGCGACATCTACGGCGACACCCGCCTTGGGCTTTATCCGTTCCGCCGCAACCTGTCCCTGTTCGCGGTCGACCTGGCGCTGCTGACGGTCACCCATCCCGAGACGGTCCGACGGCTGCTGACCACGGTGTACCAGCGCACGGGCGACGGCGAGTTGCCGCTGCCGCGGACCACCCACTTCCCGATCCACGACGCGGCCGCCGCGGTCCGGCTGGTCGGCGCCGCCGGCCACACCGGC
>NZ_LZIZ01000237.1:0-6536 GCF_001666915.1 Mycobacterium sp. E3339
ACAATGCGCGCCGGCGGCGGCCCGTCGCCGCCGCCCATCACCGAGCCGACCGTCGCGATGGCCTGCAGCGCGGTGAACAGGCCCTCGCCCGTCGCGGTCTTGGGGGCCGGCTTGAGGCTGTCGATCGCGGCCTTGACCGCCTGGCGGTTGGTCGTCGGGGCGACCAGCAGCGAGGCGTTGGCCGCGAACTCCACCAGCCCCAGGTTGATGGCCGGCGTCAGCTCGTCGGCGAATTGCTTGCCGGCCTCTTTGGCGGCGGTCAGCCGGTCCGGGGGAACGTCGGTCGAGGCCATGGACTCCGACACGTCGATGACCAGCATGACGACGGCCCGGTTGCGCGGGATGCGCATGTCGTGGGTGGGGGTCGCGAGCGCGATGGTCAGCAGGACCAGGCTGAGCAGCGACACCGCGATCGGGATGTGACGCGCCAGCGACTGCGGCACGCTCGTCTCGGTGAACCGGCGTAGCCGGCGCCGGCGGCGAGCCTGGACCAGGATGTAGACCCCGAGCAGAGCCAGCGGGAGCAAACCGAACAACAGCATGCCCGGGCGCTGAAAGCCGTAGAGCGGTAAGGGGCCTACCCCGGGAAGCGACACCCGCCAGTAAAGATGAGACTCAGGGAACCGTCAAACGGGGGACTATTCGCGCCGCAGCCGCCCGTCGACGAATTGCTCCAGGTTCTCCCACTCCCGCACCGCGGGGGCGTACGGCGCCGAGGGCTTGCCGACCGAGCCGGGCTCGAGCACGTAGGCCACCAGCTTGCCCAGCGGGCACCCGGTCTCGAGGGCCTTGTCGACCGTGGCCTCCTCGGAGTAGTCGCCGATGTCGCGGAGCAGCTCGACGGCCAGGTCCAGCTGGTCGCGGTCCACCGCGTCGGGGCCGTCGGCGATGTCGTCGGCCAGCCCGCTGAGCACGTAGATGTTGTCCTCGGTGACCTTGACCTCCAGCGAGCCGTCGGTGGCGGCGGTGCGGATGTCGTCGTAGGTGCTCAGGTCGGACAGGTCGTGGTCGTGCTCGTCGGCGAGGTAACGCGCCAGCGCCCGCTCGGAGCTGAACACGCTGATGCGCCCGTTGCGGCCCAGGAAGATCGGGCGGTCGTCCAGGTAGCACCGCAGCGTGTAGAACGTGCCAGAACTCGTCATGATCCGAATCGGGTCGATGCCCACCTGCAGCCAGAAATCCTCGTCGCTGCCCAGGATCACCGTGTCGCCGGCCGCGCGGGTCTCTTCCTCGGCCTCCTCGGCCTCCTCGGCCTCCTCGGGCTCGTCGGCCGCCTCGTCCGTCTCGCCGTCGGCCCCCGCTTCGGCCTCGGCGTCTTCGGTCTCCTCTTCCTCGGGCTCCTCGGCGAGCTCGTCGGCGGCCTTGGCCGACAGCTTGGCGTCCACCTCGGGGGTGGTCACGATGTCCTCGATTGCGGCGAGGACATCGTCCCAGCTGCGCCCGATGACCTCGCCGATCGCGTTCCAGCGCTTGAGGCCGGCCTTCCCGGTGAAGTGGTCGATCCCGCCCGAGACGGTGCCCAGCGTGGGGTTGCCGTTGAAGAACTTCGACACCGCCGCGAGCTCGCAGACCGACCCGATGGACGAGACCAGCGCCAGCGTGCGGGCCAGTCCGGTCACCGACTCCTCGGTCGGCTTCTCCGACACCAGCTCCTCGACCGCGACCAGATCGAACTGCTTGTCCTCGGCCGGTGCGAACTTGTGCGCGTGCGCCGAGGTCAGGTCCTTCCACGCCGGGTGGTCGACCAGGTCGTTGTCGGTATCGGAGCGCACGAACGCGACCAGGTCGGCGGCGGAGGCGAACACGTACAGGTCCTCGTCCTTGCCCAGGAACGCCTCCCACTCGTCGCCGGCGTCGCGCCAGCGGGGCGCCCACACGGTGTAGCGGTCGCCGTCGGAGAGGCTCAGGCGGATCGGCACGAGGTCAGCAGCCATGCGGCACACAATAGCGACGGCCGTGCAGGGTGCCGGGCGCTGGGCGTCGTCGGAGCTAGCCCGGTGACGGCGAGCGCCGGGACGGCGCGAGCAAGGAGCCGGGCAATTCGGATTCAGCCCCAGATGTCGGTGATCGGCGGCACGCTTGCCGCGTACCCGGTCTTGGGCAGCCCGTACATCTCCTCGATCGTGGCGAGCACGCTGTAGTGGTTGATCTGTTCGCTGTAATTGCCGGGTCGGACGTGGGCGCCGTAGAACACGGTCGGGATCTGGTTGCGGCTGCCGCCGTCGTCCTCGTCGAAGGTCAGGATCAGCAGGCTGTTGTTGGCGGCCGCCCAGTTGGCGTAGCCCGACAGCTGGCGGTTGAGCCAGGCGTCGGCCTGCGCGATCGAGCCGTCGTGCATGTTGTTGTCGTTGTTGGGAATGACGAACGAGACCGTGGGCAGGCTGGCGTAGTTGCCCATCGGGAAGGCGGAGAACGGCAGGGAGTTCGCCGGCGGCACGTTGGTGAAGTTGGCCCAGGGCACGTGCTTGCGCGCGTACTTGCCGGCGCTGCACACCGGCGAGCCGACCGCGGGCAGGCCCTCGGCGAAGCCGACGAACGTGTGGCCCGCGGCCAGCAATTCCGAACCCAGGTTGGGGGCGGCGCCGCCGTTGACGGGGCAGGCGTCGGTGGTCACCCCGAAGGTGTTGCCCGCGAACAGCGCGAGGTAATTCGGTTCGCTGGGGTGGGTTTCGGCGAACGACTGGACCATGTTGGCGCCGCCCGCGGCGAGCGCGGTGATGAACGGCGCCGACTTGTTGCCGATGATGTTGGCCTCGGAGCGGTTCTCCTCCACCACGATCACGATGTGCGCGAGCTGCGGAATGGCGGCCGCGAGGGCCACCCGGGGGGCCGCCGGGACGATCACCAGCGCCGTCAACACGGCCGCGCCGGCCAGGTTTCTGATTGTGCGCAGCACGCGGGGAGTATATGGGCGGATTCGCCCGCAAGGGGCGGCGGCGCGAGCGTGTCGGCGTTGCGCGCCGCAATCGTTATATAGGCTCAAATCCCGTGGACACGCGCGTCATTGATCACCCGCTGGCCCTGTCGCGGCTGACGGTGTTGCGCGACGAACGCACCGACAACGCCCACTTCCGGGCCGGCCTGCGGGACCTGACCGCGATGCTGGTTTACGAGGCCACCCGCGACGCCGCCCGCGAGACGTTCGGAATTCGT
Source organism: Mycobacterium sp. E3339 (assembly GCF_001666915.1). NCBI lineage: Bacteria > Bacillati > Actinomycetota > Actinomycetes > Mycobacteriales > Mycobacteriaceae > Mycobacterium > Mycobacterium sp. E3339. The sequence goes on from NZ_LZIZ01000237.1 coordinate 3,154, forward strand.
ACGCCGCTGGCCGAGACGGTCGGGGTGCGGCTGGCCAACCCGCCGCTGTTGGTGCCGGTGCTGCGCGCGGGATTGGGCATGCTCGAGCGCGCCCTCGAGCTGCTTCCGGAGGCGCGGGTGGGCTTCGTTGGCGTGGCCCGCGACGAGCAAACCCATTGCGCGACGGGATATCTCGCGTCGTTGCCCGACGACCTGTCCGGTGTTCCGGTGATCGTCCTCGATCCGATGCTGGCCACCGGTGGCTCGCTGAAGCACACCGTCGGGCTGCTGCTGGAGCGCGGGGCGACCGACATCACGGTTTTGTGCGCGGTTGCCGCGCCGGAAGGCATTGCGGCGCTTGAGCGAACCGCCCCCGCGGCGCGCCTCTTCACCGTGGCCGTCGACGGCGGGCTCAACGAAAACGCCTACATCGTCCCGGGTCTCGGCGACGCCGGCGACCGCCAATACGGGCCGCGTTAGCCCATAACCTGCTGCACCAGCGCCTCGCGCAACGCGGCGGCCCGTTGCCGGGCCGCGGGCAGCCCGGCCGTCACCGCGCGGCGAACCTCGATGTAGAACTTCAGCTTTGGCTCGGTCCCGGACGGCCGCACCACCAGCCGCACGGACGTGTCGTCGTCACCGCCGGTGAAGATCAGCGCGTCGGTGATGTCGGTGAGGGTGGCGGTGAAACCAGCCAGCGTTTCCGGCGGCGTCGACCGCAGCCGCCGCATCAACTCGGCGGCCTTGGCGGCGTCGGCGACCCGCCGCGACACCGCCGCGACGTCGTGCACGCCGTGGCGCTCGGCGAGTTCGTCGAGCGAGTCGGAAACCGAACGGCCCCGGTCTTTCAGGGCGGCCACCAGGTCGCACACCAGCACCGCGGCGCTGATGCCGTCCTTGTCCCGCACGGCGTCCGGGTCGACGCAGTGCCCGATCGCCTCCTCGTAGGCGTACACCAGGGTGCCGCCGGGCACCCCCGCGTCGGCGCGCGCCAGCCACTTGAAACCGGTGAGCGTTTCGACGTGGGTGGCTCCATGCTCGCGCGCGATCGCCGCCAGCATGCGCGACGACACCACGGTGCTGGCCACCACCGCCGTCGGTGGATCGGCGACCCGCGACAGGATGTAATCGCCGAGCAGCCAACCGGTTTCATCTCCGGACAGCATCCGCCATCCCGGCCCCGCCGGAATGCCGACCGCGCACCGGTCGGCGTCGGGATCCAGCGCGATCGCGACGTCGGCCGTGACGTCGGCGGCCAGGGCGAGCAGCGCGTCGGCGGCGCCGGGCTCCTCGGGGTTGGGGAAAGCGACGGTGGGGAAGTCGGGGTCGGGCGCGAACTGGGCGCCGACCGTGTGCACCTGCCCGAAGCCGGCGCGTTGCAACGCTTCCACCGCCACCACGCCGCCCACCCCATGCAGCGGGGTCAGGGCCACCCGCACCGTGCCCGCGCCGCGCCGCACGGCGGCCGCACGCGCGATGTAGCGCTCGACCAGGTCGGTGGCCGCGGGTTGCACCGGCGCCCGGCCGATTTCGTCGGCCGGGGGAGCGGCGGCCATCGCGGCCTCGATCTCGCGGTCGGTGGGCGGGACGATCTGGATGCCGCCGTCGGTGTACACCTTGTAGCCGTTGTCCGCCGGCGGGTTGTGCGACGCGGTGATCTGTATCCCGGCGACGGCCCCGGTGCGCCGCACAGCGAACGCTACCACCGGGGTCGGCACCGGCCCCGGGAACAGCAGCACCGAAAAACCGTGAGCTGCAAGCACTTCCGCGGCCACGGTGGCGAAAACCGCGGAGCCGTGCCGGGAGTCGCGGCCGACGATCACCGTGCCGCCCGCCAGCCCGCGGCCGGCCAGCACCTGCGCCACCGCCCAGGTGGCGCGCGACACCACCGCCACGTTCATGGCGTCGGGCCCGCCGCGCACCGGGCCGCGCAGGCCCGCCGTGCCGAAGGTGAGCGGGTGGGCGAATCGCGCCGCCAGCTCGTCGGGATCGCACGCGGCGAGCTCGGCGGCCGTCGCCGGATCGGGATCGTGGGCGATCCATTCGTCGGGCGTCATGGCGTCATCGCGTCATCGCCTCAGAACCGGGCGATCACGTCGGCCAGCAGCGCGCCCATCCGGCTGGCCGACGCGGCGCCCGCGGCGAGCACCTCGGCGTGGCTCAGCGGCTCGCCGCTGATGCCGGCGGCCAGGTTGGTGACCAGCGACACCCCGAGCACCTCGGCGCCGGCCGCCCGGGCCGCGATGGTCTCGTGCACCGTGGACATGCCGACCAGGTCGGCGCCCAGCGTCCGCAGCATGCGCACCTCGGCGGGCGTCTCGTAATGCGGTCCCGGCAGGCCCGCGTAGACGCCCCCGGCCAGCCCTGGATCGCCCTGGCGGGCCAGCTCCCGCAGCCGGGGCGCGTAGGCGTCGGTCAGGTCCACGAACTGCGGGCCGACCAACGGGGACCGCGCGGTCAGGTTGAGGTGGTCGCTGATCAGCACCGGCTGGCCGACCGCCATGTCGGCGCGCAGCCCGCCGGCCGCATTGGTGAGCACGACGATGCGCGCCCCGGCCGCGCAGGCCGCCCGCACGGGGTGCACCACGTGACCGAGGTCGTGGCCCTCGTAGGCGTGCACGCGACCGACGAGCACCAGCACCCGGCGATCGCCGATGCGCGTCGACATCAGCTCGCCGGTGTGCCCGATGGCGGTGGGCGGCGCGAACCCGGGGACGTCGGCCTGGGGCAGCACGGCGCCGGGGGAGCCGAGCGCGGTCGCCGCCGGGCGCCATCCGGAGCCCAGCACGACGGCGACGTCATGCTCATCCACGCCGGTGCGCTCGGCGATGACTTGCGCCGCCCGCCGCGCCAGTTCGCCGGGGTCGGATGCGACGTCGCTCACAGTCGGCGAGCATAGTGCGGGTCACCGGGGTTAGCGCCGCGATGGCGTGCCCAGCGATATGTGAAAATCTGCCGCATGAATCTTCGTAGGTGGTCGGTCGCCGGCCTGGCGGTCGCCGTTGCGGTGTCGCTGTTTTCGATCACGGGCCCGGTGGCGCCGGCGCGGGCCGAATGCCCCGACGTGCAACTCATCTTCGCCCGCGGCACGGCCGAGCCGCCCGGCCTCGGCGCCGCCGGAGACGCGCTGCTGGCCGCGCTGCACTCGGCCCTCGGCTCGCGCAGCGTCGACTCGTACCCGGTGAACTACCCGGCCAGCTACAACTTCCTGCAAACCGCCGACGGCGCCAATGACGCCCGCGACCACATCGCCCAGATGGTCGAGCAATGCCCGGGAACGAAACTCGTGCTCGGCGGCTTTTCGCAGGGCGCCGCCGCGGTCTCGATGCTGGCCGGGGTGCCGCCGCTGGGCGAGCGCATCGGCAACTTCGGCTCCGCTCCCGCGCTGGACCCCGGCCTGGCCG
>NZ_LZIZ01000238.1:0-3002 GCF_001666915.1 Mycobacterium sp. E3339
CGCACCAAAGCGGTGAAGCCGCGTCGCGGCAGCGCGTTCTGCGCGGTCCGCAGCCCGGTCTCGGCGTGGTAGGCGATGGTGCGGCTGGCGCTGGACAGCATGCGCGACAACGCAAATCGGTCCCCGATGCCCAGCGCGGCGCTCACCTCGTCGGCGAATTGCGCCAGCAGTTGGTCGCGGCCGCGGCCCGATACCCGGTGCAGTTCGGTGCGGACGTCGAGCAGCGCCAGGTATGCGGCGTCCAGCGACCCCCCCGGCGCGTCCGGGTGGCCCATGCCGTGGCGGTCGATGAGCTGCGCGATGCCGAGCGCGTCGAGCAGTTGGACGTCGCGCAGCCCGCCGCGGCCGGACTTCAGGTCCGGCTCGGCCCGCTGCGCGATCCGCCAACACCGTTGCCAGCGTTCGTAAGTCATCGCGACGAGCTCGTCCATCCTGGACCGGATCGCGCTGCGCCACTGGCGCCGCGCCCCGTCGATCAGCTCCGCCGACAGCTGCGCGTCGCCGGCGATGTGGCGCGCGTCCAGCATGCCCAGCGCGGCCACCAGGTCGCTGTTGGCGACGCCCAGGGCGCCCGGCACCGTGCGCACGCTGTGGTCGAGCCGAACGTTGGCGTCCCACAGCGGGTACCACAGCCCGTCGGCGACGTGGCGCAGCACATCGTCAGACTTGTTGTCGTGCAACAACATCAGGTCGAGATCGGAATACGGCAGCAGCTCGCGGCGGCCCAAGCCGCCGACCCCGACGACTGCGAAGCCGCTGCCGTCGGTGATGCCGATCTCGCCGGCCTTGGCGACCAACCAGGATTCGTGGAGCTCCAGCCAGGCCTTCCGCAGTTCCGCCGCACCCAGCTCACGCCCCTCGGACAGCAGTAGGCGCCGGGAGGCAGCCAAATCGCTTGCCCCGCCGGCGCTTCCTGTTCCTGCTCCCGATGACTGTGGGTTTGTCATACCTTCCCGGCCCGTCCGGCCCGGTTCAGCGACGTCCCGCCATGGTCAGAGGGCATCGGTCCCGCGTTCACCCGTGCGCACCCGCACGATGGTTTCCACGGGGCTGACCCAGACCTTGCCGTCACCGATCTTGCCGGTGCGCGCCGCCCGGACGATGCTGTCCACGACCTTGTCCACGATGGAATCGTCGACCACCACCTCGATGCGCACCTTCGGCACGAAATCCACCGAGTATTCGGCACCCCGGTAAACCTCGGTGTGGCCCTTCTGACGTCCATATCCCTGGACTTCGCTGACCGTCATCCCCAGGATGCCCGCGTCCTCGAGGCTGGTCTTCACGTCATCGAGGGTGAACGGCTTCACGATTGCGGTGACTAGCTTCATGCCTGCTCTGCCTCCACTTTGTCGCCCACTCGATCCTCCTCCAGACCGTTGCGGTCATCCACCGGAATCCGCGCGGCCGGGAGAACGGACCCTTGCCCACCGATCGTTCCGAAATCGTAACCGCTCTCCGCGTGCTCGGCCTCGTCGATCCCGTTTGATTCTTCCTCGGCGCTCACGCGCAGCCCGATCGTGTACTTGAGGATCAAGGCCAGGATCAGCGTGACGATGCCGGAGTAGAAGAGGACGGCGAACGCGCCGACCGCCTGCCGCTCCAGCTGGGCCCAGCCGCCGCCGTAGAACAACCCCTTCGACACCCCGGCCACGCCGTTGATGGCCGTGGACTCGGGAGCGGCGAGCAGGCCCACCAGCAGCGTGCCCGCCAGACCGCCGATCATGTGCACGCCGACCACGTCGAGCGAGTCGTCGAAGCCGAACTTGAACTTCAGCCCGACCGCCAGCGCGCACACCACTCCGGCCACCGCCCCGACGACGATCGCGCCCAGGATGTTGACCGACGAGCAGGACGGCGTGATCGCCACCAGCCCGGCGACGATGCCGGACGCCGCACCCAGCGTCGTGGGCTTGCCGTCACGGATGCGCTCGGTCAGCAGCCAGGCCAGCATGGCCGTGGCCGTGGCGACCGTGGTGGTCATGAACGTCGACCCGGCCGAGCCGTTGGAGCTGGTCGCCGAGCCGGCGTTGAACCCGAACCAGCCGAACCACAGCAGGCCGGCGCCGAGCATCACGAAGGGCAGGTTGTGCGGCCGGAACAGCGTCGTGGGCCAGCCGCGGCGCTTGCCCAGGACGATCGCCAGGGCCAGGCCCGCCACACCGGAGTTGATATGGACCGCTGTCCCACCGGCGAAGTCGATCGCGTGCAGCTTGTTGTTGATCCAGCCGCCGTGCTCGGACGCGAAGCCGTCCGCGGCGAAGACCCAGTGCGCGACCGGGAAGTAGACCAGCGTCGCCCACAGCCCGGCGAACACCAGCCAGGCGGTGAACTTGAGCCGGTCGGCCACCGCGCCCGAGATCAGGGCGACGGTGATGATCGCGAACATCAGCTGGAAGGCGACGAAGACGGTGGCGGGCATCGTGCCGGCCAGCGGGATGTCCACCTGCGTGACGCCCTTGCTCGCGTCCGCCTTGACGGCGTTGCCGCCGATCAGCTTCGCCAAGCCCCAGTAATCGGTCGGGTTGCCCACGACGCCGCCCCGGTCGTCCCCGAACGACATCGAGTAGCCGTAAAGCACCCACAGCACGGTGACCACGCCCATCGCGCTGATGCTCATCATGATCATGTTGAGCACGCTTCTGGTGCGCACCATGCCGCCGTAGAAGAACGCAAGGCCCGGCGTCATCAACAGCACTAGCGCGGAACTCGCCAACATCCAGGCGGTATCGCCGGTATCGGGTTGGCCCAATTGCGGGAATGCCACTCGCTCACCTCCGGTAAGGACATGAATGGCCGTCAGGCGACGCCTGTGACCTGATCCAGAACCTTGCGAGATGGTTGTTTCCGCAGTGGGGCCACCGTGTTTCGGCGGTATTAACGTCCCGCGCTGCGTGTTAGGGGTTTCAGCCGAGCAGGGCGTCGACGAAGGCGCCCGGCTCGAACGGCGCGAGGTCGTCGGGACCCTCCCCGAGCCCGACCAGCTTCACCGGCACCCCGAG